>JAYSXW010000252.1:0-1441 GCA_043716935.1 Pseudonocardia sp. | reverse complement strand
TAGGACAGCGGCCGGTCAGCGGGCCCGGTAGAGGTCGCGCAGCAGCGCGATCTCGGCGCCGTGGTGGATCGCCTCCCGCGAGATGTGCAGCACCAGCGTGGCCATCGAATGTTCGGCGTAGGGCCCCTCGGCGGGCCCGGCCGGCCGGGCCAGGGCCTCGGCGTCGAGCCCGCGCACCCCCTCGACCCAGGCGTCGTGCGCCGCGTCCCCGCCAGGCGCGCGCGCAGGTGACCCTGCCAGTGCCCTTCCAGCTGATCGACGAGCTGTGAGGTCCAGTCGAGAGCGGTCGATGTCGTCATGGTTGTGAGGCTAGGTCCGACCCCTGACCGTTTCAGGCCCTCGCGCCGTCGAGCCCCCGCCGCAGCTCGACGGCCAGTCCCGCCGGCCGGCCCGCGACCAGGCGGCGGAGGCTGCCGATGACGGTGTCGAGCTCGTCGGCGCTCAGCGCCGCCTCGATCAGCGCGGAGAGCCCCTCGTCCGCGGCCCGCAGCGCGCCGGCTACGGCCGACCCGGCCTGGGTGAGGGTGATGTCCACCCGCCTGCGGTCGGCGGTGGCCGGGTCGCGCCGCACCAGCCCCGACCGGACGAGGGTGTCGACCAGCCGGCTCGGCGAGCCCGTCTCACACACCAGCCGCCGGCCCAGTTCCAGCAAGGACAGCGACCTGGCCGCGGCCAGTACGGTCAGGACCTCGGCCTGCGCCGGTGTGACGCCGTGCGGCGCCAGCGCCTCGGCGTAGAGCCGGTTGCCCTCGCGCTGGGCCCCGAGTACGAGGTAGCGCAGCTCCTCGCCGGGCGTCACGGCCCGACGGTACCGGGCCCGGAGGACGGTGCGGCGGCGGACAGGCCGTGGTCGAGGAACTCGACGATCGTCTCGGAGTAGGCGGTCGGGTGGGTGAAGCGGAACATGTGGCCGGTGCCGGGGAGCACGACCTCTCGGGCGTGCGGCAGGCCGTCGAGCAGGTCGCGGGTGGCGTCGGCGCCGACGAGCCGGTCGTCGGCGGGACTGATCACCAGGGTCGGCACGTCGACGCGACCGAGCCGGTCGCGGACGTCGAATCCGGTGACGGAGGTGACGCGCGCGGTATAGCTGCTGCGCGGGGTGTTGTCGACGAACAGCTGCCGGTAGTCCTGCTGGGTCAGGGGGACCTCGGCGTCGGCGTCGAAGTGGGAGGCGAGTTGGTAGGCGTGGAAGCGCAGGGTGCCCTGGCGGTAGAGCAGGTCGCCGGCCAAGCGGGACGCGGCAGCGGCGATGCCCTTCCAGGTGGGCAGCGGATCGGCGGCGAACCCGCCCGAGAGGACGAGTCCGGCCCGGCCTGCGGGCCGGCGGGTTGCGAGCACCAGGCTGATGACGGCGCCGTAGGAGTCACCGGCCAGCACGTAGGAGTCCAGGTCGCCGACCTGGTCGGCCACACGAAGTCGGCGTAGTCGTCGATGTCGGAGA
>JAYSXW010000251.1:0-4280 GCA_043716935.1 Pseudonocardia sp. | reverse complement strand
GCACGTTCACGTGCCGGCCGGAGCGGTCCCGAAGGACGGGCCCAGCGCGGGCGTCACGATGACGACGGCGCTCGCGTCGCTGGCGTCCGGACGGCCGGTCCGCTCCTCGGTCGGCATGACCGGCGAGGTGACGCTGCAGGGCAAGGTGCTCCCGATCGGCGGGGTCAAGCAGAAGCTGCTGGCCGCGCACCGGGCCGGGCTGACCGACGTGATCATCCCGAAGCGCAACGAGCCCGACCTCGACGACCTGCCGGAGGCGGTGCGGCGCGAGCTGCGCATCCACCCGGTCTCCGACGTCGCGGACGTGCTGGAGCTGGCCCTGGAGCCGGCGCCGGTGGCGGCCGCGGCCTGACCCGTCGGCTGATCGCGCCGAACGGCACGTCCGTCCACGAGCGCACGGACGTGCGGTTCGTGCGTCGACGTGGGCGAGCCGGAGACCCCGGGTAGATCGGGGGCCGCGGCGGGAAATGCGCGTCGACGACCCGGACGGGTACTGCCTGATGATCGCGCAGCAGGACCAGCTCGCTCAGCGGAAGACCACGGTCTTGTTGCCCTTGACCAGCACCCGGTCCTCGAGGTGCCAGCGCAGGCCACGGGCCAGGACCAGGCGTTCGATGTCGCGGCCGCGGCGCACCATGTCGGCGGCGGTGTCGCCATGGTCGACCCGGATGACGTCCTGCTCGACGATCGGGCCGGCGTCGAGGTTCTCGGTGACGTAGTGGCAGGTGGCGCCGATGAGCTTGACGCCGCGCGCGTGGGCCTGGTGATACGGACGCGCGCCGATGAACGAGGGCAGAAAGCTGTGGTGGATGTTCAATGCCCGCCCGGCCCAGTCCCGGCACAGCTGGGCGGGGAGGATCTGCATGAACCGGGCCAGCACGATTGCGTCCGGGTCGTGCTGCTCGACGAGCCCGCGCAGCCCGTCGAAGGCCTTCTCCTTGGCCTCGGCGTGGCGGCCGTTGCCCGGCGGCGGGAAGTCGACGTGGTGGAACGGCACCCCGTGCGCGGCGACGATGCCTTCGAGCCCCTCGTGGTTACCGATGACAGCCTCCAACCGCACGGGCAGCTCGCCGGTGGCGACGCGGCCCAGCAGGTCGTGCAAGCAGTGCGCCTCCCTGCTCACCAGGATGACCGCGCGCTTGGGCTCACCGGTGTCGGTGACGGTCCAGCGCGCCTGCGAGCCGATCCTGGCCGCCACGCCGGCGAACCGTTCGCGGAGCTCGTCGACGTCGAAGGGCAGGGAGTCGGCGCGGACGACTTGACGGGTGAAAAACCAGCCCGTGGTGGGGTCCGAGTGGTAGCCCGCCTCGACGATCCAGCCGCCGGCCTCGGCGAGGAAGCCCGAGATCGCGGCGACGATGCCGGTGGTGTCGGGGCAGCTCAGGGTCATGACGTAACGGCGCTCGGCGCTCGGGTCCACGTGCGGAATCGTCGCACCCCCGTCGGTCAGCGGGAGTGGCGGTCAGCGGGGCGTGGCGAGCCACTGCGTGGTGAACCGCGCCTCGGCGTCGAGGAGCGCGTCGACCTGCTCAGCGATGATGCCCTCGATCTTCCCGCCGACGAACGGCACCTTCACGGTGACGTCGGTGCGGACCCGGTACTCGCTGCCCGCGCCCGTGGCGGTGCCCGTCCCCGTGCCCGTGCCCAGGTCCTGCAGGAGCATGGCGGCGACGGCCGACGCCGGGGTGCCGGCGACCAGGACGTCCGCCGTACCCTCGTAGTGTCCCGCCGCCCGCCGCGTCCAGGTCTCGGTGCGCTCGACGGCGATGTCCCCGGGCATGAGAGATGCGACGATGGACGGCAGGAGTTCGGCGTCCAGGCCCTGCCGCACGGTGAACCGCGTGCCGCCGTCATCGTTGCGGTGGTGGTGGAGCAACGTGGCACCGGGTCCGCCGATCCGCTCCAGGCGGGTGCGCAGGTAGTCGGCGTCGACCATCACGGCGTAGACCGCGTCGGCGGGATGGACCGACGTCGACCGGTACTCCGTCTGGCGGGACATGTCCGGAGGCTACCGTTGGGTCCCGTGTCCGCTCCGGTCCTGGCCCCCCTCGCCCCGCTGACGACGCTGCGCCTGGGTGGTCCCGCCCGCCGGCTGGTCGACGCGCCCACCGCCGAGGCCGTGGTGGACGCCGTCCGCGCCGCCGACGCCGCCGGCGAGCCGATGCTGCTGCTCGGCGGCGGCTCCAACGTCGTGATCGCCGACGAGGGCTGGCCGGGCACCGTCGTGCGCGTCACCAGCCAGGGCCGCTCCATCTCTCGCGATGACGGCAGCGAGCGACGGGACGGCGGGGTGCTGCTCACCGTCGAGGCGGGCGAGGACTGGGACGGTGTGGTCGCCGCGACCGTCGCCGACGGCCTGGGCGGGCTGGAATGCCTCTCGGGCATCCCGGGGCGCACCGGAGCCACGCCGGTGCAGAACGTCGGCGCCTACGGGGTGGAGATCGCCGACCTGCTCGTCGAGGTCGATCTCTACGACCGGCGCGTCGACGCCGTGCGCACCGTGCCCGCATCCGAGCTGGGGCTGGGCTACCGCACGAGCGCGCTCAAGGGCCGTCCCGACGCCGTCGTGCTGCGGGTGCGGTTCGCGCTGCCGGGCGGGGCTCAGAGCGCCCCGATCCGCTATCCCGAACTGGCGCGGAGCCTCGGCGTCGAGCCCGGGGAACGGGTGCCGGCGACGGCGGCCCGGGAGGCGGTGCTGGCGCTGCGGCGCGGCAAGGGCATGGTGCTCGACGCCGACGACCCCGACACCTGGAGCGTGGGCTCGTTCTTCACGAACGCTGTCCTGCCCGTCGTCGACGCCCCGGCGCGGGCCCCACGCTTCCCCGCCGGCCTCGACCGGGTGAAGGTTCCGGCCGCCTGGCTGATTGAGCAGGCGGGGTTCCGGCGCGGCCATCCGGGGCCGGGTGGGCGGGTCGCGCTGTCGGGCAAGCACGTGCTCGCGCTCACCAACCGGGGCGACGGCACCACGTCCGAGCTGCTGGAACTCGCCCGCGAGGTGCGGGACGGAGTGCTCGCGCGGTTCGGCGTGGAGCTGCACGCCGAACCCGTTCTGGTGGGCTGCCGACTCTGAGGAGGCGCGTACGCTCCACCACGAACAGGCAACCGCGACGGCGCCCGCACGTCCTTGTCTGTGAAACTTCCGATCGGAACGAAGGGACGTCGATGCACAGGATCCTGCTGGTCCTGGCGGTGATCGTGGTCGGGTCGTTGGGCGTGGTCACGGCCGCGTCCGGGGGCCAGCTCGGCTCGTCACCTCTCGTCGTGGCGCCGGCCACCTCGATCCCGACGCCGTCCCCGACGCCGTCCCCGACGCCGTCCGCCGTCAGCTACACCCCCGTCGCCGGCGCGGCTGGCGTCGACCCCACGGTGCCGGCCGTGGTCATCGTGGAGCACGGCACGCTCGCGCGCGTCACGTTGACCGACGAGAAGGGCAGGACCGTCGGCGGCTCGCTCGACGCCGCCGCCGCCGCCTGGGCCAGCACCGCACCGCTGCGCTACGGCGCCACCTATACCTGGGGCGGCATCGCCACCGGCACCGACGGCGCGTCCGCCCCGCTGCAGGGATCGTTCGGTACCCTCACACCGACGAAGAAGGTGCGAGCCACGATCAACATCGGTGACGGCCGCACCGTCGGCGTTGCCGCACCGATCCGGATCCAGTTCAACGGTCACATCGACGACCGCGCCGCAGCCGAGCGCAATCTCTCGGTCACCACGTCCACCCCCGTGGTCGGGTCGTGGGGCTGGCTGCCCGACGAGGGCGGCGGCTCCCGCGTGGACTACCGGCCGAAGGAATACTGGCCGGCGAACACCGACGTCACCGTGGCTGCGAACGTCGCCGGCGTCGACTACGGCGGCGCCCACGTCGGTGCCGTCGACGTCAAGTCCACGTTCCGGATCGGGCGTTCCCAGGTCGTCAAGGCCGACGTCAACAGCTTCCGGATGCTCGTCGTCCGAGACGGCCAGCCGGTCGCCGACTACCCCGCCAGCTACGGCCTGGGCGCCGACCCGGACCGCAACACCCGCTCCGGCGTGCACGTCGTCACCGAGAGGTTCACCGACAAGCGGATGGTGAGCGAGCGCTACGGCTACGACGTGCAGGAGAAGTGGGCCGTCCGGATCAGCAACAACGGCGAGTTCATCCACGCCAACCCCAGGTCGGCGTCCGCGCAGGGGGCGTCGAACGTGACGCACGGCTGCGTCAATCTCTCGCTCGCCGACGCCCAGGCCTTCTACGACACCGCGCTCTACGGCGATCCCGTCGAGGTCACCGGAACGCC
>JAYSXW010000026.1:0-19343 GCA_043716935.1 Pseudonocardia sp. | reverse complement strand
CCCCGGCGTCGAGCTCGGCGACGGTGCCCGAACCGGCCGGGCGGGTCGTCGCCTTCTCGCTGAGCTCGGCGAACAGCGCGTCGAAGGTCTTCACAAGCGCCCAGGCTACCCGTGCGCCGCCGCGCCGAGCCGCGACGCCAGCTCGCGGGCGAGCAGCCGGCCGCTCTCGAACGCCGCCTCGACCCGCGGCCGGGTCGACCAGCCGTCACCGCAGCGGCCCACGAGGTCGTCCCCGAGGTGCCACGGCTGCTCGCGCGTCGAGGCCGGCTGGGCGTAGGTCCAGCGGTGCACGAACGTCCAGGTGGTGCGGTCGGCGAGGTCGGCGACACCGGTGACCCGGGCCAGGGCCGCCAGCATCGTCGCCGTGGCACCCGCGGGCTCGGCCAGGTGGGCCCGGGCCAGGTCCACCGTCGAGTGCGCCACCAGGACGGGCGCCCCGTCGCCGCGCCGGGCGCCGTCGTCCGCGACGAACGTGATCGACGGGTCGTCGTGCACGAAGGCGGCGTCCAGCTGGGGCCAGCTGCGCCGGTCGAAACCGGCGGCCAGCACCAGGGCGGGCGTGTAGTCGGTCGTGGTGTCGGCGATGTCGAGCAGCCGGGCCGCCTGGGGGTCGGGCATCGCCAGCACCACGGCCGACGCCGGTTCGCCGTCGACGAGGCCGGGGGCGACCCGCTCGACGACGTGGTCGCTGACGACGTCCAGCCCGCGCGCGAGGTCGACGACCAGCGACCGCAGGCCCGCCGTCGCGGCCCAGCGCACCGGCCCGGCCTTGGTGCTCTCGAGCCCGTCCGGGCCGGCCAGGTGGAACGTGTCGGTCCACGGCCGGGCCAGTCCGCGCTCGCGCCAGTCCTCGACGACCGCCGCGAACGCGGGCTCACCGACGGTGAAGTACGACGCGCCGGTGTCGACGGCGTGCCCGTCGACGGTGCGCACGGCCATCCGCCCACCCACCCGGCGACCGCGGTCGAGCACCCGCACCGGCAGCCCCGCGCCCGCGAGCTCGCGGGCGCAGGCGATGCCTGCGATACCGGCACCGACCACCACGACCGGGTTCACGCGCCGACCCCTTCGCGCACCGGCAGCGGGTCGTAGGTGGTGCTGCGCTCGCGGACCGGGCGCCCGACGCCTGCGGCGATCTCGGTCAGCTCAGCGACGGTCTTGGCTGAGCCGTGCTGCGAACCGGCCATCCGGCTGATCGTCTCCTCCATCAGGGTGCCGCCGAGGTCGTCGGCGCCACCGGTGAGCATCGCCCGGGTGCCAGCGGTGCCGAGCTTGACCCACGAGGTCTGCACGTGGTCGATCCGGCCGTGCAGCATGATCCGGGCCACGGCGTGCACCGCCCTGTTGTCGCGCAGGGTCGGGCCGGGGCGGGCGAGGCCGGCCAGGTAGACCGGGGCGTTGGTGTGGATGAACGGCAGCGGCACGAACTCGGTGAACCCGCCGGTGCGGTCCTGGACGCCGATCAGCGTCCGCAGGTGGGCCACCCAGTGCCGCGGGTGGTCGACGTGGCCGTACATCATCGTCGAGCTGCTGCGGATGCCGAGCTCGTGGGCCGTGGTGACCACCTCGACCCACGCGGACGCCGGCAGCTTGCCCTTGGTGAGCACCCACCGGACGTCGTCGTCGAGGATCTCGGCCGCCGTCCCGGGGATGGTGTCGAGCCCGGAGTCCTTCAGCCGCTCGAGCCAGGCCCGCACCGGCACGCCCGCCTTCGCGGCCGCGGTGGCGATCTCCATGGGAGAGAACGCGTGCACGTGGATGCCGGGCGCGGCGGCCTTCACCGCGCGGACGATGTCGGGGTAGGCGTCCGGGCCGAGGTCGGGCGAGATGCCGCCCTGCAGACAGACCTCGGTGGCGCCCAGCGCCTGGGCTTCGGCGGCGCGATCGCCGACCTGCCCGAGCGACAGGGTGTAGGCGTCGGTGTCGGTCTTGCGCTGCGCGAACGCGCAGAACCGGCACCCGACGTAGCAGACGTTCGAGAAGTTGATGTTGCGGTTGACGACGTAGGTCACCTCGTCACCGTTGACGGCGGCACGCACGTCGTCGGCCAGGCGGGTCAGCTCCTCCAGCGCCGCGCCGTCCGCGGTGATCAGGGCGAGGGCCGCGGTGTGGTGGGCGGGGTCGAGCAGGGCGGCCGGGTCGGAGGAGGCCAGCGCGAGGCCGGCGCGGACGTCGGAGTCCAGCCGCTGCGGCGCGGCCTGTCGGGACGCGGCGAGCTCGTCCTTCAGGGAGCCCCAGTCCCCGTACACCGACGCGAAGTCCCCACGCCGGTCCGACGTCCGGCCGTCGGTGTCGATCGAGGTGTTGAGGTCGGTCCGGCCGGAGGACTCGAAGCCGCCATCGGGCTCCTGCCACGGCCGGCCCTGCACCGGGGCGTCTTCGAGAGCCAGGCCGTCCGAGGAGGCCAGGGCGGCGACGTGCGCGTGCAGCCGCGTGTCGATCCACGGGGAACCGGCCAGCACGTACTTCGGGTACACCGTAAGTCGCTCACGCAGCGTGAACCCCGCCGCCGCCGACGCGGTCGCGAGCGCCTCGATCGCGGGCCACGGGCGCTCGGGATTGACGTGGTCGGCGGTGACGGGAGAGACGCCGCCCCAGTCGTCGATGCCTGCGCGCAGCATCAGCGCAAACTCGTCGCCGACCAGGTTCGGCGGGGCCTGCACGCGCATCGTCGGGCCGAGCACGATCCGGGTGACGGCGATGGTGGCGGCCAGGTCCTCGAGCGAGGCGTCGGGGTCGTCGCGCATCGCGGTGTCGGGCTTGGCCCGGAAGTTCTGGACGATCACCTCCTGGATGTGCCCGGCGGCCCGGGCGACCGCGCGGATCGCGAAGATCGACTCAGCCCGCTCGACGAGGTTCTCGCCGATCCCGATCAGGATTCCGGTGGTGAACGGGACGCCGACCCGGCCGGCGTCGGTCAGGGTGCGCAGCCGGACGGCGGGCTCCTTGTCGGGGCTGCCGTAGTGCGGGCCACCGGGCTCGCTCCACAGCCGCGTCGCGGTGGTCTCCAGCATCATCCCCATCGACGGGGCGACGGGCTTGAGCCGCGTGAGCTCCTCCCACGACAGCACGCCGGGGTTGAGGTGCGGCAGCAGCCCGGTCTCCTCCAGCACGGTGATCGCGCAGGCCCGGACGTAGTCGAGCGTGGAGTCGTAGCCACGGGCGTCGAGCCACTCGCGGGCCGCGGGCCAGCGGTCCTCGGGCCGGTCACCCAGGGTGAACAGGGCCTCCTTGCAGCCGGCCGCCGCGCCGGCTCGGGCGATCTCCAGCACCTCGTCGCGCTCCAGGAACGCGGCGGGCAGGCGGTGCGGGACGGTGGCGAAGGTGCAGTAGTGGCAGCGGTCACGGCACAGCCGCGTCAACGGGATGAACACCTTGCGCGAGTACGTCACGACGCCGGGACGGCCCTCGGTCACGAGGCCGGCGTCCCGTAGCCGCGACGCCGCGTCGAGCAGCTCGTCGAGCTGTTCACCACGGGCGGCCAGCAGGACCGACGCCTCGGTGACGTCGAGCATCGCGCCGTCCCGGACCCGGCGCAGCGCCCGGCGGAGGGCGGCGGCGGAGGGCGGCGGTTCGGGGAGATCGGCCATGCCGCCACAGTAGGTCGCCCGCGGCCGGACTTCACGTGCACCGACGTCGGCCCGTCACGCCATGCGGGCTCCCGCTCCTGGGGGGGCGCTACGCGTAGGCGTCGCTGCGGTGCGCAATCTTGATCACATCGACGATCACGTCGAGCTCATCGATCCGGTAGACGACGCGGTACTGCCCACGACGCGCCGAGTGGTACCCGTCCAGATCGAACCGAAGGCTCCTGCCCATCCGATGCGGGTCGTCGAGCAGCGGCCCGCTGATGAATTCCCACACCGCGGCAGCAACACCTTCCGGCAACGTCTCCGCCGAGGCCCTCCCAGCACGCGACAGTCGCAGGGCGTACCTCACGCCGCACCGCGGCTCAACCTCTTCACCATGATCGCCGCCATCTCCTCGCCCGTGGTGAGCGCTCCCGTCCCGGACCGGTCCTCCACGATGGCCGCCATCGCGTCCGGATCGGACAGGACCTCCAGGGTCTCGGTCAGGCTCGCCAAGTCCTCCACCGCCATCAACACCGCCACCGGACTGCCGTTCGTGGTGATCGTCACGCGCTCCCAGGTGCCGTGGACGGCGGCGACCAGCTCGCTCAGTCGGCTCTTGGCATCAACCAACGATGTGGTCTCCATGGCCGGAATCGTAGGCGCGGGACACGGGTCTGCTATTGCTCGCCCGCTCGGACAGGACACGGCTCCCCACCGGTGACCTTCACCGGTTCGACGACGGGTCAACGCCACGACAGCGCGCGGAACGCTCGATCTGAACACCGGGTGGGAAACCACCCGGCTCAACCGGGTTCGGGCGCGAGCCTGCTCCCGGTGAGACGGGTGCCGTCCGCCCGTTGGACGACGCAGTAGAGGTCGCGGTCGGAGTAGGACGGCGTCGAACCCGGGCTTCCACCGTTGTGCTCGAACGTGGGCTGCGACGGGACGATCGCCACCACCGCGAGGCTGCTCTTGTCCTGCCCCACGACCAGCCCCGAGTCGAACAGGGACCGGCAGGTGGCCACGGCGAGCGCGCTCAGGGCGTCGACGCCCGGGTAGGGGATGGCGTCCCCGGAGCCGAAGGTGGGGCGGACGGCGAACAGCTCCGAGAGGTGCGGTTGGGCACACTCCACGCTCGTCCCGTAGTTCACGGCGACATTCCTGCCGGGCCGGACGCTCAGGCACGCCGGACTGGTGAAGTCGAACGCCGGCAGGTCGCCGTCGGTGGTGGCGGTGCCGTAGGTGAACGCAGCTACGCCACGGGAGCCGCCCCCTCGGGCCAGGGTCGCGCCGCCGAGCAGACCCAGGAGCAGCCCGACGACCAGCGCGGCGACCACCAGGGGCCACGTCCTGCGGCGACGCGTGGCGGGGGGTGCAGCGGGATCGGCCGACGGCATCGGGCCGCCCGCCGGTTCGAGCAGGGCCGCGGCCTGCCGGCCCCCCAGCCGGGCCTGCGGGGCGCGCTGCAGCAGCCCGCCGATCACCGGCCCGAGCGGCCCGCGGGTGCGTACCGGCGGGATCTCCGCGTGCAGCACGGCGGAGATCGTGGCGGGGGTGGTGTCGCGCGCGAACGGACCAGCGCCCTGTACGGCGTGGAACAGCGTGGCGCCCAGCCCCCACAGGTCCGACGCGGCGCCCGCCTGACGGCCCTCCAGCCGCTCGGGTGCCATGTAGCCGGGTGAGCCGACCAGCGAGCCGGTCGTGGTGAGCCGGGGGTCCTCCGCGGCCTGGGCGATGCCGAAGTCGGTGAGCGTGACGCGTCCGCCCGTTCCGAGCATGACGTTGCTGGGCTTGACGTCCCGGTGCACCACATCCTTGTCGTGGGCGGCGCCGAGCGCGTCGAGCAGCTGGCGGGCCACGGAGGTGGCGGTGCGCTCGTCGAGCGGGCCGGAGCGGGACACGACGTCGGCGAGGGTGTCGGCTTCGATCAGCTCCATGACGATGTGGTCGCGGACGACGCCGTCGGGTCCCTCGTCGGAGATGACGTCGAAGACGGTGACGATGCCGGGGTGGTTGAGCCGTCCGGCCGTGCGGGCCTCACGCAGCAGGCGCTCGCGCAGCGCCAACCGCTCCTGGCTGCTCAACCCGATGGGCAGGTGCAGCTCCTTGACCGCCACGTGCCGGCCCATCACCCGGTCCTCGGCGCGCCACACCACGCCCATGCCCCCGCGGCCGAGCTCGGCGAGCACGACGTATCGGCCGCCGATGACACGCGTCGGGCGGGGCGGCGAGGACGTCACGGGGACGCCGCAGGTCCGGGGGGAGCGGCTGGGCGCATGGCCAGAGGGTGTCAGGCGCAGTCGGTGCCCGGCAGGGGGGTCAGGAACTCCTCGGCCGCCCAGTGACCACCGGCCAGCTCCCGGAAGCCGTCGGTGACGGTGCGGGTGCCGTCGACGCGCCTGCCGCGGGTGAGCACCTCGACCTGGACGGCGTCCGCGGACGGGGCCGCGCGCACCTTGAGTTCGTCCGCGGCGACCTCGAGCTGGCAGCCGGTGGCCCCGGTGGCGCCGGTGCGCACCTGATCGATTCCGCCGCGGTCGACGAGGGCGAGCACGGCCAGCAGCACGCCGAACACCAGGACGAACGCCCAGCTCCGGAACTTGATCCGGCGACGCTTCTCCCCCTCGCGGACCTCGAAGATCAGGTAGTTGGGCTTCGCCATCGCTGCTCCCTGGTCCCGGACAGGGGCACACGGTATCGCGCCCGGGCGGGGGATAGCGTGTCGACGACGGATTCGGACACGCGACCGCGAGGCAGGCCGGAGCAACGATGAAGGTCATCTACACCTATACCGACGAGGCACCGGCGCTGGCGACGCACTCGCTCCTGCCGATCATCGAGGCGTTCGCCGGCAAGGCCGGGGTGGACGTGGAGACCCGCGACATCTCGCTGGCCGCCCGCGTCCTCGCGCAGTTCGGGCTCGCCGACGACGCGCTGGCCGAGCTGGGTGCCCTGGCCGCCACGCCCGAGGCCAACATCATCAAGCTGCCGAATGTCAGCGCGTCGCTGCCGCAGCTCAAGGCCGCGATCACGGAGCTGCAGAGGGCAGGCTTCGACATCCCCTCCTATCCTGACGACGCGACCCCCGAGGAGGCCGGCGACCCGGCCGCCCGCACCGCCTACGACGCCGTCACGGGCAGCGCCGTGAACCCGGTGCTGCGCGAGGGCAACTCCGACCGGCGGGCCCCCGCGTCGGTCAAGGGCTTCGCGCGCGCCCACCCGCACACGATGGGAGCCTGGTCGGGCGATTCGGCGTCGCACGTCGCCACGATGGACGATGGCGACTTCCGCCACTCCGAGACGTCGGTGACCCTCGACGGGGCGACCACACTGCGGATCGAGCAGGTGGCCGCGGACGGCACCGTGACGGTGCTGAAGAAGACGCTCCCCGTGCTCGACGGGGAGATCGTCGACGCGGCCGTCATGCGCGGCGCGGCCCTGGACGCGTTCCTCGCCGAGCAGGTGGCCGACGCCAAGGCCCGCGGCGTGCTGTTCTCGGTGCACCTCAAGGCCACGATGATGAAAGTGTCGGACCCGATCATGTTCGGGCACGCCGTCACCACCTACTTCGCCGACGTCTTCGCGACCTACGGCGACGAGCTGGCCTCGGTCGGCGCGGACCCGAACGACGGGCTCGCCAGCGTCCTCACTGCGCTGACGAAGCTCCCCGCGTCCACCCGCGAGGCGATCGAGAAGGCGATCACCTCCACCTACGAGTCGGGTCCGGCGCTCGCGATGGTCGACTCCGACCGCGGCATCACCAACCTCCACGTACCCAGCGACGTGATCATCGATGCCTCCATGCCGGCCGCCGTGCGCACGTCCGGCCAGATGTGGAACGCCGCGGGCGAGCTGCAGGACACGAAGTTCGTCATCCCGGACTCGTCCTACGCCCCGCTCTACGCCGAGACCGTCGCCTTCTGCCGGGAGCACGGCGCGTTCGACCCGACGACGATGGGCACCACCCCCAACGTCGGGCTGATGGCGCAGCAGGCCGAGGAGTACGGCAGCCACGACAAGACCTTCGAGATCGCCGCACCCGGCACTGTCCGGGTCGTCGCCTCCGACGGCACGACGCTTCTGGAGCACGAGGTCGCGGCCGGTGACATCTGGCGCGCCTGCCAGACCAAGGACGCGCCGGTCCGCAACTGGGTGGAGCTGGCCGTCTCCCGCGCCCGCGCCACCGGCACCCCGGCCGTGTTCTGGCTCGACGAGACCCGCGCCCACGACGCGGAGGTTGTCGCGAAGGTCCGCGCACAGCTCGATTCGCTGGACACCGACGGACTGACCATCGAGATCATGGACGTCGCCGCGGCCACGCGGTACACCCTCGCCCGGGCCAAGGCGGGCGAGGACACGATCTCGGTCACCGGCAACGTGCTGCGCGACTACCTCACCGACCTGTTCCCGATCATGGAGCTGGGCACGTCGGCGAAGATGCTGTCGATCGTCCCGTTGATGAACGGCGGCGGCCTGTTCGAGACCGGAGCCGGCGGCTCGGCGCCCAAGCACGTGCAGCAGCTCGTCCGTGAGAACCACCTCCGCTGGGACTCCCTCGGCGAGTTCCTCGCCCTCGCCGTCTCGCTGGAGTTCCTGGCCGGGAAGACCGACAACCCACGCGCCGCCGTGCTCGGCCGCGCCCTGGACGAGGCCACCGGCACGCTGCTGGAGAACGACCGTTCCCCGGCTCGCAAGGTCGGGCAGCTCGACAACCGCGGCAGCCACTTCTACCTGGCCCTCTACTGGGCCCGGGCACTGGCGGCGCAGACGTCGGACCCGGCGCTCGCCGCGATCTTCGCCCCGCTGGCGGAGCGCCTGACCGCCGACGCGGAGACGATCCTCGGCGAGCTGAGCGTCGTGCAGGGCGAGCCGGTGGAGCTGGGCGGCCACTACCACGTCGACCGGGCGAGGACCGACGCGATCATGCGTCCCAGCCCGGCGTTCAACGCGGCGATCGCGGATTTCTGACCCGTCACTCAGGTACGGCGGGGCCGGCAGCCACGAGCAGGTCCCCGTCGCGTTCCTGTTGGGCCGCACCGAGCGTCCGTTCCGACGACCTGCGCTCCCATCGACCCACCCTGCAGACCGTCGCGCTCTGTGCCGTGCTCAGCCCTGCAGCGACCCGCGGGTGATCGTCAGCGCGAGGACGGCGACGACCAGCCCGAACCCGGTGTAGAGGACGACGTCGATCACCCGGCTGCGGATCGCCAGCAGGCCCACCCGCTCGGGCGGCAGCACCATCCGCAGCACCGCGGCCGTCAACAGCGCACCGCCCAGCAGCACCGCCCCCTGGCGCCAGTGCTGGGTGAGCACCTCAACCAGGCCGACGGCGAAGATTCCGTACACCAGCCACACCGGCAGACGACCGACGGTCATGCCAGCGAGGCAGCGCGTTCGATACCGATTCTCACTCCGACAAGCTCCATTCGGCCGCCTCCACCACGTTCGTCAGCAGCATCGCCCGCGTCATCGGGCCGACCCCACCCGGCATCGGGGCGAGCAGCCCCGCCACCTCGTGGACCTCGGGGGCGACGTCACCGACCAGCCCCAGCTCGGTGCGGCTCACGCCGACGTCGAGGACGGTGGCCCCCGGCGCCACCATGTCGGCGGTGACGAGCCCGCGGACCCCGGCCGCCGCGACCACCACCTCGGCGCGACGGACCTCGGCGGCGAGGTCCCGCGTACCGGTGTGGCACAGCGTGACGGTGGCGTTCTCGCTGCGCCGGGTCAGCAACAGCCCCAGCGGCCGCCCGACGGTGATTCCGCGGCCCACCACCGTCACGCGCCGGCCGGCCAGGTCGACGCCGTAGCGACGGCACAGCTCGACGATGCCCCGGGGCGTGCAGGGCAGCGGGCCGGGCTCGCCGAGCACGAGCCGCCCGAGGCTCACCGGGGTCAGGCCGTCGGCGTCCTTTGCGGGGTCGATCCGCTCGAGCGCCGCGCCGGCGTCCAGGCCCGCCGGCAGCGGGAGCTGCACGATGAATCCGGTGCACGACGGGTCGGCGTTCAGCTCGTCGACAGCGCGCTCCACGTCGGCCTGGGTGGCGTCGGCGGGCAGCTGTCGCTGGATCGAGGTGATGCCGACGCGGGCGCAGTCGCGGTGCTTGCCGCGCACGTAGGACTGCGAGCCGGGATCGTCACCGACCATTACGGTACCCAGCCCCGGCGTCACACCGGCCGCCGCGAGCTTCTCGATCCGGCCCCCGAGCTCCTCGAGGATCGCGTCCAGCGTGGCCCGGCCGTCCATCAACGTCGCTGTCACGACCCCATCCTCCCAGCCCCCGACCTTCGGCGACGCACAACCCGCGACCTCGAGCGACGCGCAGGGCGCGGCGTCGGAAGACGCGCAGGCCCGCCGGCTCAGGCGACGCGCAGGCCGTGGGCGGCGGCGAAGGCGAGGGCCTGCTCGGCGTCGACGGCGGCGCCGGTGAGCCGGGCCTGCACCAGGCCGTCGGGATCGATCCGGGCGCCGCGCAGGTCGGCCCCCTCCAGCCGGGTGCCGCGCAGCCGGGCGCCCGCGAGGTCGCTACCGCGCAGGTCGCACTCGCGCAGGTCGGCGTCGACGAGGTTGGCCTCGCGCAATCGCAGGCCCGAGAGGTCGGTCTTCCGCAGGTCGGCACGGCCGAGGGCCACGAGGGTGAGGTCGCAGTCGGCCAGCGTCAGCGGACGCAGCCGGCAGTCGGTGAGCGTCGTCCCGAGCAGGGAGCAGCCGCGGAAGGCCGAACCGCCGAGGCTCGCGCGGCGGATCGTGCATGTCCGCAGCGCGGTCCCGCGGTGAACGGAGTCGCCGAGGTCGGATCCGGTGAGATCGCACTCGTCGAACGAGCACGATTCGGTAACGAGCCCGCGCAGATCGGAATCGATGAAGCGACACCTCACGAAGCGTCGACGTATCCACGGATTCTCACCGGCTGATAATTCGGAGAGGTCGAGATCGGTGTACTCGGCGTCGTCGTCCATGGCTCCAGCGTGCCATCCCGGTGGGGGCGTGGTCCGCCCGAACAAGCAGGTTCCCTCGACCTGTGATCGCGCGCACAATGTCCGCCATCCGGTGTAGCAGCCGGCCCGACCGTCTCGATGAGGAGCCAGCCCATGAGCGTGGAGAGCGACGTCCAGTCCGGGGCACATGCTGCGGCCGAGCCTGCCGCGCCCGCAGCGCCGGTCGGAAATCCGGCACTGCTCGGACTTGCCACCTTCCTTCCCGGCGCCCTGAGCCTCGGCCTGTGGCTGGTCGGCTACCTGCCGGCCGGCGACCTGGGGGGCATCGCGCCGGCGGTCCTGTTCTCCTCCGGCCTGTTCCTGCTGGTCTCGGCCATCTGGTGCACCAACGTCGGCAACAGCCTGGTCGCTTCCATCTTCGGCACGTTCTCGGCGTTCTGGCTGAGCCTCGGTGTCCTGGTCGCCGCACTCACCAACGGCTGGCTGGGGCTCACGGCCGACAACAAGGCCCTGCCGACGTTCCTGATCTCGTGGCTCATCGTGTTCGTCGCGCTGACACTGGCCACCCTGCGGTTGCCGTTGGCCTTCACTGCCGGATTCCTGTTCGTCGACATCACCGTTGCCCTGGTCCTGGCGTTCGCCATCACCGGAACGCAGATCTACGCGACGATCGGCGGTATCTGCGTGTTCGTGTTCTGCGCGATCTTCGCCTACATCTGGTTCGACGGAATGGGCCAGGAGCTCGGCGCGGTGCCCATGGCCATGGGCAACGCCATGATGAAGTAGAGCCGCAGGGAACAGGGGCCCGCGGCCGCGGCAACGGGTCCCTGCTTCCTCAGCCCACGGCGGCGGCGGCGAGCCCGGCCAGCACGCTGTCGATGACGCCGGCGACCTTGTCCAGCGCCTCCTTGCCGAAGGGCGCCATCACCGGCGCGAACTTGTCGTAGGAGACGTGGACGGCACCGTCGGAGCCTTCGAAGACGTAGATCTTGGTGGGCAGGTAGAGACCCACCTCGGGGCCGCCGGCCGCGAGCAGCTTGTGGGCGGTGACCGGGTTGCCTACGACGAACAGCTTGGCCTTCATGGCCGTTCCGGCCAGTGTCAGCACCTTGCCCCAGTTCAGGAACGCCACCTCGATGAGGTTGCTGCGGCCGGCGAAATCGGCGCAGTCCTCGGCGTAGGCGTCCCAGGAGTCGGCGGCGGCGAGCCGGTCCATCAGCTTCTCGGTGCCGGCCTTGCCGAGCTCCGCGGTCAGGTCCTCGACGGTCTGGTCGAACGGCTTGGTCGACACCAGGTCGACGTGCTCGCCGGGGATGGCGGTGGTGGCCGGAGCCACGGCGGTCGGTGCACTCATCGTTGACGTCCTGAGGTTGTCGGCGCGGGGCTGGCGAGATCAACGATAGGGCGACGCCACCGCACTGCGGGTGGGACGGCCCTATCGGAAGTCGCGCGACTTCACCGCCACCGCCAGCGCGAGGCGTTGCAGCCGGTCGGCCACGAGGTTGAGGACGCCTTCGGGGCTGTGTTCCAGCCGTCCGCGCACGAGCAGTGCGGCGCTGCCCAGCGCCACCGTGCGGTAGCGCGCCCACAGCCCCTCCGAGCAGGTGACGTTCAGCATCCCGCTCTCGTCCTCCAGGTTGACGAACGTGACGCCCTTGGCCGTGGCGGGCCGCTGCCGGTGCGTGACCAGCCCGCCCACCAGCACCCGGGCCGGGGCGTCGACCATCGCCAGCCGGTCGATCCGGACCGCGCCGAGATCGTCCATCCGATCACGCAGGTGCTGCATGGGGTGGCTGTCCGGGGAGACGCCGGTGGCCCACACGTCGGCCACCGTCAGCTCGGCGGCGGTGAGGCCGGGCAGGGCCGGGGCGTCGAGGCCGACGGCGGTGCCGGGCAGCTGGTCGGACCGCACGGCGGCCACCACGCCGGCCGCCCACAGCGCCGAGCGTCGGTCGAGCGCTGAGCCCCCCCTCGTGCCGAAGCAGCCGAACGCCCCGGCCGTCGCCAGTGCCTCGGCCTGGGGCACCGTCAGCCGGACGCGTCGGGACAGGTCGGCGAGGTCGCGGAACGGGCCGGCGCGTTCGCGTTCGGCGTCGATGGTCCCGGCGAGGTCGAGCCCGACGCCGCGCACCTCGGCCGTACCGAGTCGGATCGCGTGACCGTCCGCGCTGAGCGGGTCGGGCTGCAGGATCGCCTCGGCCCGACCGTGGTTGACGTCCGGGCCGCGGGCGAGCACCCCGTGGCGGCGGGCGTCGGCCACCAGCGACTGCGGCGAGTAGAAGCCCATCGGCTGGGAGTTGAGCAGCGCCACGCAGAACGCCGCCGGGTGGTAGTGCTTGAACCAGGCGCTGTAGTACACCAGCGACGCGAAGCTGATCGAGTGGCTCTCCGGGAAGCCGAAGTTGGCGAACGCCAGCATCCTGGTGAAGATCGTCTCGGCCAGTTCGCCGATGATGCCGTTGGCCGCCATGCCGCGGAAGAACCGGCCACGCAGCCGTTCCATCTTCTCGGTCGAGCGCTTGGAGCCCATCGCCCGGCGCAGCTCGTCGGCGTCGGACGCGGAGAACCCGGCGACGTCGATCGCCACCTGCATCAGCTGTTCCTGGAACAGCGGCACACCCAGCGTCTTGTCCAGGGCGTTGCGGAGCAGCGGGTGGTCGTGCTTCCACTCCGCGCCGTTGCGCCGGGCGATATAGGGGTGCACCGAGCCACCCTGGATAGGGCCGGGTCGGATCAGCGCCACCTCGACGACGAGGTCGTAGAACACCCGCGGTTTGAGCCGGGGCAGCGTGGCCATCTGCGCGCGGGACTCCACCTGGAACACCCCGACGGAGTCGGCGCGCTGCAGCATCGCGTACACCACAGGGTCCGTGGGCTGCAGGTCGTGCAGCTCGATCGTCGTCCCATGGTGGAGGGCGACGAGGTCGATCATCAGGTGCAGCGCGGTGAGCATGCCCAGCCCGAGCAGGTCGAACTTGACCAGCCCGGCCGCGGCGCAGTCGTCCTTGTCCCACTGCACGACGGTGCGGCCCTCCATCCGCGCCCATTCCACGGGCACCACCTCGGAGACGGGACGGTCGCAGATCACCATGCCGCCGGAGTGGATGCCGAGGTGCCGGGGGAAGCCCAGCAGCTGGTTGGCCAGCGCCGTGACCTGCTCGGGCATGCCGTCGACCGCCGGTGCGCCAGCATCGATTCCCGCTCCACCTGCGCTCCGCGGCGCCCAGCGTTCGATCTTCTTGCTCCACGCGTCCTGCTGACCCGGGGAGAACCCCAGCGCCTTCGCGACATCGCGCACCGCGGAGCGCGGCCGGTAGGTGATGACGTTGGCGACCTGCGCCGCGCACCCCCGCCCGTACGTGGCGTAGACGTACTGGATCACCTCCTCGCGCCGCCCGGACTCGATGTCGAGGTCGATGTCGGGGTAGCCCTCGCGCGCCGGGGACAGGAACCGTTCGAACAGCAGGCCCATCGCGACGGCGTCGACGTTGGTGATGCCCAGCGCGAAGCAGACCGCGGAGTTGGCGGCCGAGCCGCGGCCCTGGCAGAGGATGTCGGCGCGGCGGCAGAACTGCACGATGTCGTGGACGATCAGGAAGTAGCCCGGGAAGTTCTTGCCCTCGATGATCGTGAGCTCCCGCTCGATCGTCTCCACGGCGTGCGGGTACTCGGCGTGGCTGCCGTAGCGCTTCGCGACGCCGCGCCAGGTGAGCTCGCGCAGCCAGCTCGCCTCGTCGTGCCCCGCCGGCACCTCGAACGGCGGCAGGTCCGGGGCCACGAGATCGATCGAGAACGCGCACGCCCGCCCGAAGCCCGCCGCCCGTGCCACCGCGCCGGGGTGACGGTGCTCGAACCGCGCCGCCATCTCCGCGCCCGAGCGCAGGTGGGCGGTGCCCGCGGGCGGCAGCCAGCCGTCGGCGTCATCGAGGCTGCGCCGCGCCCGCACCGCGGCCAGGGCCGTGGCCAGCGGAAACCGGGCCGCCGTGGCGTAGTGCGCCGCGGTGGACGCGATCGTCGGGAGGCCGGCGTCGCGCGCGAGGGACGCCAGGGCGTCGTTGCGCTCGGTGTCGGTGGGCAACCCGGCGTGGGTGAGCTCGACGGCGACGTGCTCGGTGCCGAACCAGTCGGTCAGTCGCCGCAGCTCCCGGGTGGGATCGCCGCCGCCGCCCAGGGCCCGGCGGACCGCCCCCTTGCGGCAGCCGGTGAGCGCGACGACCTTCCCCGCCGTCTCCGCGACGATCTCGTCGAGGTCGTAGACCGGGCGCCCCTTCTCCTCCCCGCGCAGCTGCGCAGAGCTGATCACCCGGCACAGCGCGCGGTAGCCGTCGGGGTCGCCGGCGAGCAGCAGCAGGTGGGTGCCCTCGGGATCGGCCGCGCCGTTCTGCGGGCCCGCGAGACCCAGGCTCAGCTCCGAGCCGAACACCGTGGCCACGCCCAGCTCCGAGGCCGCCTCCGCGAACCGCACCACCCCGTACATGCCGTCGTGGTCGGTGAGCGCGATAGCGTCCAGGCCGAGGCGCGCCGCCTGCTCCACCAGCTCCTCAGGATGGCTCGCGCCGTCGAGGAAGCTGAAGTTGGAGTGGCAGTGCAGCTCGGCGTAGGGCGTGCGTTCGCCCGGTACCCCCAGCTCGGGCGGCTGGTAGGGCTCCCGCTTGCGCGACCACGCCGGACCGTCGCCGCCGTCGGCCTCGGCCCCGCCCGCAGCGCCGATGCGCGTTCCGCCTGCGCTCCACGCGGCGCCGCTGCCGTCACGCGGGCGCCCGGCCAGCGCCGACTCCAGCTCGTTCCACGGTACGTCCGGGTTGCTCCATCCCACCAGTACAGTCGAACACATGTTCTAGAGCTGTCAATGTGACGTCCCGATTCCGCCGGGCAGGGAGCTGTCGTGCTCGTCATAACCGTAGCGGCCCAGCCGTTCGCCACTGTCTCGTCGGCCGAGATCAGCGCGGCGCTCGTTCCCGAGAAACGCCCGGGCGGGTGGTGATCCGGATCATCCGCATCAGCGCGTCCTCGAGCTCTGCTCCGACCGCCCACCACGTCGAATCGACCAGCACGGCTCATCCAGGCGGGGCGAGCTCTCCGGATCCGCACCGGATCAGTGTCGTGGGCACCAGTCGGGCTTCGGGCGGGCCGCGGTGGCCGTCGATGCGGGCGAACAGCAGCCGGGGCGGCGAGACGGCCGATCGCCGCGACGTCCTGAGCGACGACCGTGACGCCCGGGGAGAGCAGGTCGGCCAGCAGGAAGTCGTCGAACCCGACGAGTGCGACGGCATGCTCGAGTCCGAGCCGGCGCGGTGCTCGGACGGCCCCGATCGTCAGCAGGTTCTGGGCGGTGAACAACGCGGTGGGCGGGTCCGGAGTCGCACACGATGTCGGAAGCGGTGGCGATCATGACCGGCTCAGTCGTAGCCGCCGGCTCAGTCGTAGATGCCGGTGAGCCACCACCGCCCCTCGATGATCGTGAGCAGGTAGGCGTCGCCGGTGTCACAGAGCAGCTGCAGACGGCTGCTCGGCACGGCACCGGGCACCCACCACCGTTGACGCGACGGCCACGGACCCGCCCAGGCCTCGACGGCGCGTGGGGATGCGCCGGTCGTGGCTGACCCGGTCCCGGGTGCGGCGTCGACCCGGAGCTGTGACGGGGAGGTGACGAGCAGGTCGGGGGAGGCGAGGCGCACGGGCTCGCCGTCGGCGTCGAGCAGCTCGACCGGCCACGGCTGCGGGGGCACGGTGGCGGGCGACGGCGCGGGCAGCCGCCCCGGCCACTCCGCGGACGGCTCCGGACCTCCTGACCGGGGGGTCGAGCGGCGGGTGGGCACTCGTCGACGACGGTTGGTGGAACGCGGGGTGCCGGGCTCCGGGGTGGCGCCGGTGGGTGATCGGGAGCTCCGGGCCGCGCCGGCCGCCGCCACGGAGACCCGGCCGCTGCGCCGGACCACGTCCTCGGGCCACCCCGCCGGGGCCCGTCGGGGCCCCGGCTCGTCGGTGATCGCCATGTGGGGCCCGCCGGCCGGACCTGGCACCGCTGCCGGTGCCGGACCGGTGATCACGCCGGGCGAGCCGTCCGGTGAACCGGTCAGCCCGTTCGTGATCACCGGTTGGGGCCCGTCAACCGCGTCGACGGCCGCTGCCCGTGCCGAACTGCCGATCATGAGAGCCGCACCTCCGGCCGGGCGGCGGGGATGACGCGCGGGCGGCTCCTCGCGGTCGTCTCCCCACGGCACCAGCCGCACCCGCTCCGCCGGGTCGCGGCCACCGGCCAGCACCGCCGTGACCACAGACTCCGGGCCCAGCAGCGCCTGCACCCGCACCAGCGCGCGGCCGGCGCGCTCGTCGGCCTCCCCGACCTCACCCCACAGCCCGAGCTGCAGCGCGCCTGCGGTGACCGTCTCCTCCGGCACCAGCCACAGCCGGGTCACCGCGCCGGAGTTCCCCCGGGTCAGCCAGGCGTCGAGCTGCCAGCGGACGCGGTCGACGGTGCCGGCCGGGGTGAGCGGTTCGGCACACCGCCACACCCGGTGCAGCTCCTCCCCGGCGGCAGTGCGGGCGGCCACCCCGAGCCGGGTGCACGACAGCCCGTGCCCGGCGAGCGTGGTGTGCAGCCGCTCGGCCAGCCCGCGGGCGGCGAAGGCGGCGGCGTCGACACGGTCGACGGGAGGGTCCAGCTCGATCCCGACGGTCAGCTCCTCGGGCGGACGGCGACGCACCGGCGGGCGGGGGTCGAGGCCGCGGGCGAGCCGGTGGCCGAGAACGGCGTCGGCCCCGAACCGGGACGCGACGTCCTGCGCATCGAGCCCACCGAACGCGCCGAGGCTGCGCAGGCCGAGCCGGTGCAGCAGCCCGACGAGCTCGGAGCGGTCGACGTCGGGTTCGCGGTCGAGCTCCTCCACCCCGAGCGGGGCGAGGAACGCGGGTGTGTGACCGGGCGCGACGGCCACCCCGCGGCGGGCGGCGAGCACGGCCGCGAACAGCCCGTCGGCCAGCCCGACCTGGCACTCCACCCCGGTGCGGGCGGCGACCTGGTCGACCAGCCGCTCGGCCGCCGCCTGCTCCCCCCCGAACCAGCCGACCGGCCCCTTCGCCGGGAGCGCGACCAGCCCGGGCCGCACGATCTCCACCCCCGGGGCCAGCTCCTCGACCGCCACCACCACCGGTTCGAACGCCCGGGCGTCGCGGTCGGCGTCGGGGGTGAGAACGGCGAGGTCGGGGCACCGGGCCTGGGCCTCCCGGCGGCGCAGCCCGCGCCGGATCCCGTATGCGCGCGCCACCGCCGAGCAGGCCAGCACCCGGTTGGCCACGAACACCGCCGCCGGCCGGTACGGCGGCACGTGCGCGGCGAGCGCGGCCGCGGTGACGGGCCAGTCGGGCGACCACAGCGCCAGCACCCGCGTGCTCACCCCGCCAGCCGCCCGTCCGCCGTCCGAGTCTGCTCGGCGGACGTGGGGTCGGTCCCGACCTCACCTCCGGGGGCCGGCAGCAGCAGGTGGGTGCCGCGCCCGCCCGGTGCGACACCCCGCCCGTGCAGCCGGACGCCGGCCCGTCGGGAGCACAGCCGCCCGCTGCCCCCCTGCGCGCCGGCGCCCAGGCCGCGCCACTGCACGTCGATGCACGCCAGCTCGACATCGGCACCCGGCCAAGGCCCGAACGCGAGCAGCACGGCCCCGCGCTGGCGGGCGCGGGCGGCAAGCCGCTGCTGGTCGGCGGCCCGCACTCCCGCCCGCCGGGCCCCCGCCACGACGACGACGTCGAGGCCGTCGAGCAGCGCGGACGTGACCGCCAGCAGGTCGGCCCCCGGGTGCGGCACGAGCGCGAGGCGCTCCAGCCGGACACCCGCCTCCGCCGCGGCGACGAGCCCCAGCTCGGGGCGTCCGACCATCCCCACCCACGCCCCGTCCGCCGACGCCGCGGCGAGCAGCGCCAGCATCAGCGACGTGGCCCCCCGACCGTCGGGGACCGCGACCGTGTTGCCGCGCCGCAACCCACCTGCCGGGAACAGCCGGACGAGCGGCTCGACCACTGGCAGCACCCGGTCGTCGGACTCGACGGCGGTCACCGGGCGTACGGCGGCCGCTCGGTTCTCCATCCCGCGCAGCAGCCCGCGGGCCAGCTCCAACCGGTCCGTCCGTTGCGCATCCCTGATGGCCACGCATGCCTCCCCGCGATTCGCGCCGCGGGGAAGTCGGCGATGTCGAACGTGTGTTCGAAGACTAGCGCCTCGGCTGCACCTGCTCAACCCCCCGCCCGGGTGACGTCGAACATGAGTTCGATCCATGCACAGAGCTATCCACACCTGTGGACGCAGCCCCCGATGGCAACCCTGGACGGCAACCCTGGATGGCGGCGGTTGGGGCGGCGTGCGCAGGTGGGTCAGTGCGCGAAGTGGCGGGTGCCCGTCAGGTAGAGGGTCACTCCGGCTGCCTGGGCCGCGGCCGTGACCTCCGGGTCGCGCACCGAGCCGCCGGGCTGCACGACGGCCCGCACCCCGGCGTCGATGAGCACCTGCAGGCCGTCGGGAAACGGGAAGAACGCGTCCGACGCCCCCACCGAGCCCCGGGCCCGGTCGCCGGCGCGGGCCACGGCGAGCCGGGCGGCGTCGACCCGGTTGACCTGCCCCATCCCCACTCCCACGGCGGCACCGTCGGAGGCGAGCAGGATCGCGTTGGACTTCACCGCCCGGCAGGTGCGCCACGCGAACGCGAGGTCGGCGAGCACGTCGGCGGGGACGGGGTCCCCGGTGGCGAGCGTCCAGTTCGCGGGGTCGTCGCCGGGGGAGTCGAGGGCGTCGCGCCGCTGCAGCAGCAGCCCGCCGTCGATCGGGCGCATCTCGGTCCC
>JAYSXW010000250.1:0-1445 GCA_043716935.1 Pseudonocardia sp. | reverse complement strand
CGCGTCGTCGCCGGCCTCGACCAAGCCGCCCGTCCCTTGCTCGACGTTGTGATGCGCGCCGCCGCCGAGCAAGGGTCCGCGGCGGGCGCAGCGCAGCTCGCCGCGATCACCGCACCCGGCCGCGACCAGTACAGCGACCCAGTACCGCGCGGCGCCCTCGACCGCCTCGCCGCCGCCGTGCTCGACCGGGTCACCCCCGCGCACGCGGCGATGCTACGGACCGCCCTCGACAGCTACCGGCACGTCGTCGCCCGCGTTGTTCCCGGTGTGCTCGTCGGCGCCGACACCCGCCGGGCCGCCACCCAGCGGGCCCTGTGGGACCTCGCGGACCGCGGCATCTCCGGGTTCACCGACACCACCGGGCGTCGCTGGTCCGCCAGCGCCTACGCCGAGATGGCCGTTCGGACCGCCGCCGCGCGCGCCCACGAGGACGCCAAACACGACCGCCTCGCCGGTGCCGGGTTCGACCTGGTCATCGTGCAGGGCTCCGGGGACCGCTGCGACCAGTGCCGGCCCTGGTCGGGCGCAGTCCTGTCCCTCATCGGATCCGGTCGGCGCACCGTCCATGTCGAGCACGCCACCCGCGACGGCGTGTTCCTCGACGTCGAAGTGGCCGGCAGCGTCGACGACGCCCGCCGTGCAGGATTCGGACACCCACAGTGCCGCTGCTCCACCGCGGCGTACCAGCCTGGGATCACCCGTGTCCCGCCGCCCGTCGTCGACGACGGCCAGTACGCGGCCCGGCAGCGGCAGCGCGCCGTTGAGCGGCAGATTCGCGGGTGGAAAGCCCGCGAGGCCGCAGCGCTCGACCCGGCCGCCGCAGCGCAGGCCAGAGCCGGCATCCGCGCGGCGCAGGCTCGGATGCGTGACCACCTCGACGCGAACCCGGATTTGCTGCGTCGTTCCTACCGCGAGAAGGTCGGCACCGGGAACGCGCTCACCGCCGGCACCCGCCCGCCCGCGTCCCTGCCGGTTCCTGCTGCACTCGGTCCGCGTACCGATCTCGCGCAATGGTCCACGGCTGAGGTTGACCGTATCGCGGCAATCGACCGAGGTCACGATCGTGACGACCGCCTCGCCGCGGTGTGGCGCGTCCAGGGGTTCGACGGCGCACCACGCGTCGTGTCCCCTGAGGAATTTGATCGGCTCGCGAGTGACCACACCGTGCTCTACCGGGGTATCGGCGGGAGTACCGCGTCCCGCTGGGCGGAGGAGTTCCGCAGTGGTGACGTCTTCCCCGGCGTCGGCGCTTACGGCAACGGGACTTACACCACCACCGAACTCGTTGAAGCTCGCGGCTACGCGACGAACCCAGGCTGGCGCGGCTCCGACGCCGACGGGGTGGTGCTGCGCATGGGCCTACCGAAGAATGCGCGTGTTGTCACGCAGCAACAGCTACGCATCCAGATGGCCGAGGACCCAGCGTTCCCACGCGACGGTTCTTC
>JAYSXW010000249.1:0-1448 GCA_043716935.1 Pseudonocardia sp. | reverse complement strand
ACGGCGTAGCCCGGCTTGGCCTGGTAGCCGTCGAGGGAGACACAGCTCCGCCATAGCGATCCCATGTCCTGGTCGACCGGCCGCCATGCCTCGACCGGCTACGGTCCTCCGCACTCGACCTCAGTCGTTCCCGGACTCCGGGCCCGACAGCGGCGTGCCGTCGCGGAGGTGCGGGGCGATCTGGTTCTCGAACACGGTCAGCGCCGAGCCGATCGCCATGTGCATGTCGAGGTACTTGTAGGTGCCCAGCCGACCACCGAACAGGACGTTCGCGTTCGCGGTCTCCTTGCGGGCGAGCTCGCGGTAGCGGGCCAGCTTGGCGCGGTCCTCGGGCGTGTTGACCGGGTAGTACGGCTCGTCACCCGGCTCGGCGAAGCGCGAGTACTCCCGCACGACGACGGTCTTGTCGGTGGGGTAGTCGCGCTCGGGGTGGAAGTGCCGGAACTCGAGGATCCGGGTGTAGGGCACGTGCTCGTCGTTGTAGTTGACGACCGTGGTGCCCTGGAAGTCGCCCACGTCCCTGAGCACCTCCTGCTCGAAGTCGAGCGTGCGCCACGACAGCGCACCCTCGCTGTTGCCGAAGTAGGCGTCGAGCGGCCCGGTGTAGACGGTAGGCGTGCCGGCCGGGATCCGGTCGCGCACGTCGAAGTAGTCGGTGTCCAGCCGCACGTCGATGTTCGGATGGTCGGCCATCCGCTTCAACCAGGCGGTGTACCCGTCCACCGGCAGGCCCTCGTAGGTGTCGTTGAAGTAGCGGTTGTCGAATGTGTAGCGCACAGGCAGCCGGGCGATGATCGACGCATCGAGCTTGGTCGGGTCGGTCTGCCACTGCTTGGCCGTGTAGCCCTTGACGAACGCCTCGTAGAGCGGGCGCCCGATGAGCGAGATCGCCTTCTCCTCCAGGTTCGTCGCGTCCTGGGTGTCGATCTCCGCGGCTTGCTCGGCGATGAGCGCGCGCGCCTCGGTGGGCGTGTGCGACCGGCCGAAGAACTGGTTGATCAGCGCCAGGTTCATCGGGAACGCGTAGACCTGGTCGGCCACCTTCGCGAAGACCCGGTGCTGGTAGCCGGTGAACTCGGTGAACCGGTTGACGTAGGTCCACACCCGCTCGTTGGAGGTGTGGAACAGGTGCGCCCCGTAGCGGTGGACCTCGATGCCGGTCTCCGGCTCGGCCTCCGAGTAGGCGTTGCCGCCGATGTGGGAGCGTCGTTCCAGCACGAGCACCCGCTTGCCCAGCTCGGCGGCGGCCTGCTCGGCCACCGTGAGGCCGAAGAAGCCCGATCCGACGACGACGAGGTCGTATCCCGTGTAGCTCACGGGGATCAAGAGTAGCGGCGGTGCACTCGGCCGCCGGGCGGCACCCCGCCCGTCACGACCCATGTCGATGGGACGACACGTGACGGACCTCGCTATCGTGGGATGCCATGAGCACGCGACCGGAACGGGTC
>JAYSXW010000248.1:0-13050 GCA_043716935.1 Pseudonocardia sp. | reverse complement strand
CCGGTGCGGGCATCGATTCATCGAGTGGGCGTGGGCCGAGCCGGCCGGTTGGCCTGAGTAATCCCTATGGCGCTGCGGTTGATGATCTCGACGCTGGTGGTGGTGGGCGGTCGGCGCAGTTGACGCGTCTGTTCGTGGTTGGTGGGGTGGGTGCGGGGTTGACTGTCGCGGGTGTGGTCCTGGGTGCTGGGACTCCTGCTGCGTTGGCTGACACTGCTTCTGTCGGTGCTCCGAAGGACGGACCTCCCGGCCGGGATACCGGGGGCGTTGCCTGGGCGGGCGTCGCGCCGGCTCCACGTCCAACGCGCCGGCCGCTACGTCGACGCCCCCTGTCCAGCCGGGCTCGACGCGTCTGGGCAGCGACGGCCAGGTGCAGACCCTCCGCGGACGACGCAGCCTGCCGCTGGGCAGGAGTGACTGAACCAGGCCGGGCAGTGGGTGCGGGACCGGGCGCGAGAGGCGGGCCAGGCCTGGAACGACAGCCCGGTCACCGTTCAACGCACCGGCGACGGCTGGCAGGGGTTCAACCCCACCGGCTACACCGCGCGGTTCGGCGGCGGCCGGGTCGGCAACTACGACACCGACGGGAACCTCGTCGGCGGCGACGGGCCAGGAACGGTGTCCACGTGGCAGTTGGAGTCCTCGCCACCGGCCGGTGTGCTGCCCTACCTCGTACCGGGGCGTGGTGGCCGTGGGAGCACCGGCCGGCGGGCAGGTGATGCCCTCCGTCAGCACCGGGGGGCCGGGCGGAAACGTCTGGGCCCCCCTTCCCACGAACAATTCCACAGCGAGATGAACGACGAGGACGCTCCGGGGCGTCGGGGACATCGTCGGTCTGGTCGTGGGCCGCCTGACCGGCCTCGCCCCGAGGCCGTCCGGGCCCGCGCCGGCCGAGGTGGTGCTTCAGCGGGTGCCTCCGCCGAACGAGGTCGCGGAGCCGTCCGATCGACGGCATCGAGGTGCCGGCGCGCGGCGGTGGGCCTTCCGGTCCGCCGCTGCTGCCGACGGCGCCGGCCGCGCGAACGGGGCCGGTGCTGTTCGATTCGGCGGCCGCGTCGAGGTCGGTTCCCTTGGCCGGCCGGACTCCGGTCGGTCGGGCCGGACTCTGCCACCGTCGCGAGACACCGGGTCACCGTCGCGAGACACCGGGTCACCGTCGCGAGACACTGGGTCGGGTCGGCTGCCTCACCCCGCGAGGGGCCGCGGCCGTCCTCATCCGGCGACTCGGTCGGCGATGAGCGGATTGACCAGATGTGCACCCGAGCCGTTCGCGGTGCCGTCATGGCACCTCTCGCCGGGCGCCGCCCCGTACTTGACTGTCAGCCTGCGCAGGAGAACGACGCCACCCGGCGATAGGGGAGCATGATGAAGCGCGATCAGGACCGGCTGCCGAACCCCTACGCGAGCGGGCTCGCACCCGGCACCGACGACGAGCGCCGAGCGGCGGTGCAGTACCTACTGACCGGTGTCCTGGCCGCAGGGATGGTCGCCGGCGGGGGACCGGCGGGGGCGGGCATGGCGTCGGTGGACGACCCTTCGCCGGATGCCTCCAGCAGCAGATCCGACGACAGTTCGGCGACAGCGGACGGCGCCGGACCCGGTGCCAGCGCCGTCACGTCGGACGGACCCGAGGCGGGACGGGTGCGCGGGTCCGGCCGAGAAGACCCCGGAGACTCGACGATGGTGCGACCGGTGGCCAATGGAACCGAGGGTGCCGGTGAGGAAGGCGGGCCCGGGATCGCTGGGCCCGGGGAGGCTGGTTCCTGAGAGGCGGGCTCCGGGAGGAGGCCGGTTCTCCGTCCGACACCACGTCACGTTGGGGGCGCTCACGTGGCCGAACCGCTGGCGCCGCGCCGGACCCCTACCGCCGCACCCCGCAGTCGCGGCACAGCCCGAAGATCTCCGCGGTGTGGCTGAGCTCGGAGAACCCGTGCGCCTCGGCCACCCGTTGCGCCCACGTCTCCACGGCCGGGCCCTCGATCTCCACCGTCGCGCCGCAACGGCGGCAGACGAGGTGGTGGTGGTGCTCGGCGGTGTCGCAGCGGCGGTAGACGGCCTCGCCGGTGCCGGTGCGCAGGACGTCGACCTCACCGGAGTCGGCGAGGCCCTGCAGCGTCCGGTAGACCGTGGTCAGCCCGATGCCCTCGCCGGCACGGCGCAGCTCCTCGTGGATCTCCTGGGCGGACTTGAAGTCGTCGAGCCGGTCGAGCATGGCCGACACGGCGGCCCGCTGGCGCGTCGACCGCACGACGCGCGTCCCCGGTCCGGTCATCGGCCCTCCTCGGCATGGGCGACGGCGTCGACGACGATGTGGGCGAGATGGTCGTCGACCAGCGAGTAGACGACCTCGCGGCCCTGCCGGTCACCGTGCACGACGCCGGCGGACTTGAGCACCCGCAGGTGCTGGCTGATCAGCGGTTGGGTGACGCCCAGGGCGTCGACGAGATCGTGGACGCAGCGACTGCCCTCCAGCAGTTGCAATACGATACCGATCCGCACCGGGGCGGCGAGGGCACGGAGCAGGTCGCCCGCGGCGGCCAGGGTGCGCGGGGTGCGGGCCGGGGCGAGGCCGGCGCGCTGGTGGGCGTCGGTGTCCTGTGTGGCTCCGGCACCGGCGAAGATCGACATCGGGTCCCCCTCCCCGAGGGCGGCGGCCACGCCCCCGGGCGGTCGAGCACGTCCGTGCCGCCGTTCCATCGTAGGCCCGGGGTGGGATGCTACGGCGGTGCTGCTCGTCTGCAGGTTCGCGGTGGCCCCCGTCGACGCCGCAGCGTTCGCCGCCCGCGCCCGTCGCGCCCTCGACCTGCTCACCGCCGCGCCCGGTTGTCTCGGTGGGGAGCTCGGCCGTGCGGTGGACGAGCCCGGGCAGTGGGTGCTGACCGTCCGCTTCGTCTCGGTGGACGCCTACCGCCGCTCCCTGTCGCCGTTCCCGGTGCGTGAGCACGTGGTGCCGCTGCTGTCTGAGGCACTCGTCGAGGAGGCGTCGACGTTCGAGACGCTGCTCAGCGCGGTGGCCGGGGTGTCGGAGGAGCATCCCAGCCTGCTCACCGGGCGGTGACCGGTCAGACGGATCGAGCTGTTAGGGAGATCGGCCGTAGGAAAATCGGCCGTCACGGCGGGGGCAGCACCGACGGTCGGGCAGCACCGACGGTCGGGCATGACGTCGGTCGGGTCGTCACGACGGTCGGATTGCCGCCTCGGCTGACGGGGACGTCACATGGGCGTGGGTGTGGTCGGCCTGGGAGCGAGGCCCCGCGGTCACCCCGCCGCACCGCTGTCGGGTGGCTCGCACCGCTGTCGGGACGGCGGTGCCGGCACGAGGACTGCGGTGCGGCGAACAGGACGGGGGCGCCGCCCTCGGGCCGGCGGTGGGACGGCGCGGTGCCGTGTCGGTGGCGGGTTCGCGGCTCTCGGTATCCTGGCGGTTCCGCTCGTTCCCCCCTCCTGGAGTCGTCCGTGGCCAGCAAGTCGAGTTCCGCCAAGATCGAGACCATCGTCGCGCTCGCGAAGCGCCGCGGATTCGTCTTCGCCTCCGGCGAGATCTACGGCGGCACGCGCTCGGCGTGGGACTACGGGCCGCTGGGCGTGGAGCTCAAGGAGAACGTCAAGCGGCAGTGGTGGAAGAGCATGGTCACCGGCCGGGAGGACGTCGTGGGCCTGGACAGCTCGGTCATCCTGCCCCGCCAGGTGTGGGTCGCGAGCGGACACGTCGGCGTGTTCACCGATCCGCTGGTGGAGTGCCAGAACTGCCACAAGCGTTTCCGGGCCGACCAGCTCGCCGAGGAGTACACCGAGCGCAGCGGCACGGCCACGTCCGGGGACGACCTGTCCGACGTGCCGTGCCCCCACTGCGGCACCCGCGGGCAGTACACCGCGCCGCGCGACTTCAACATGATGCTCAAGACCCACCTCGGCCCGGTGGAGACCGAGGACGGCCTGCACTACCTGCGCCCGGAGACGGCGCAGGGCATCTTCGTCAACTTCCTCAACGTGCAGACCACCTCACGCAAGAAGCCGCCGTTCGGCATCGGCCAGATGGGCAAGAGCTTCCGCAACGAGATCACGCCGGGCAACTTCATCTTCCGCACCCGCGAGTTCGAGCAGATGGAGATGGAGTACTTCGTCGAGCCCGGTACCGACGAGGAGCTGCACCAGTACTGGATCGACGAGCGTACGAACTGGTACACCGACCTGGGAATCGCGCCGGAGAACCTGCGCCAGTACGAGCACCCCAAGGAGAAGCTCTCCCACTACTCGAAGCGCACGGTCGACATCGAGTACCGGTTCGGCTTCCAGGGCCAGGAATGGGGCGAGCTGGAGGGCGTCGCCAACCGCACCGACTTCGACCTGACGACGCACTCGAACCACTCGGGCGTCGACCTGTCGTTCTACGACCAGGCGGCGGGCACGCGCTACCGCCCCTACGTGATCGAGCCCGCGGCGGGCGTCGGCCGGTCGATGATGGCGTTCCTCATCGAGGCCTACACCGAGGACGAGGCGCCCAACGCCAAGGGTGGTGTCGACACCCGTGTGTCGCTCAAGCTCGACCGGCGGCTCGCGCCCGTCAAGGCGGCGGTGCTGCCGCTGAGCCGCAACGCCGAGCTGTCGCCCAAGGCCCGTGACCTCGCGGCTGCGCTGCGCAAGCACTGGAACGTCGAGTTCGACGACGCCGGCGCGATCGGCCGCCGCTACCGGCGTCAGGACGAGATCGGGACGCCGTTCTGCCTGACGATCGACTTCGACACCCTCATCGACCAGGCCGTCACGATCCGCGAGCGCGATTCGATGGCCCAGGAGCGGGTGGCGCTCGATCAGGTGGAGGGCTATCTCGCCACGCGGCTGATCGGCTGCTAGTCCCGGGGCAGCGTCGCCACCATGGCGCGCAGCGTGCCCAACGCCCGGTGTTGGGCCACGCGGACGGCGCCCTCGGACATGCCGAGGGTCTCGGCGGTCTCGGCGGCGCTCAGCTCGCCGAACAGCCGCAGGGCAAGCACCTCACGCTCGCGGTCGTCGAGCCGCGCGAGCAGAGCGCGGGCCAGTGCGGCCCGGCCGCCGACCAGCGCCTCCGCGCCGGGGGATGGGTCGACGCGCCCGACGTCGTCGAGCGGGTCGGGCCGGCGTCCGGAGCGGCGCCGGGCGTCGACGACCTTGTTGCGGGCGATCACGAACAGGTACGGCCGGATCGCCCGGCCGTCGGCGCCGAGACAGGGCAGCGCGTCGAGCACGGCAATGCCGATCTCCTGGAGCACGTGCTCCACCGAGATGCCGTGGAACTCGCCCGCCCGGCGCCGGCAGTACGGGGTGACCTGCCGTAACGTCTCGCGCAACAGCGGCCCGGCGGCGTCGCGACCGCCCTTGCGGGCAAGGTCCGCGAGGGCCCGCAGCTGCGCCTCGGCCCCCGGATCCCCACCGTCGGGTGGGTCATTAATGGCCGCGGAGGACACGGCTGCCTGCGGTTCACGAATCCCCCGGACGACGCTCCACGCGTTGGTGGTCCGCGGAACCGTAGATGAACGGTAGTACGAGTCGGTGCGGGCCCGGTAGCGACCGTCGGACGACGGTGGCGGCCGTTCCCCGCCCGTCACCGACGGCCCCGGCCGCCCGGCCTGCGTGACCGCGGCGGTTACCCTCACGACCGTGAGTGAGGTGAGCACGCGCCAGAATCGGGCCCTGCAGGATCTGGGGGCCGCGCTGCGGCAGTGGTCCGATGCCATAGGCGTGGTTCGTGTCCTGGACCGGCATGGGTTCGGCACCGTCGAGTCCGGCCAACTGCTCGCGGGCACCGCCACCGGGTCGGTGGCGGGCGTGCTCTATCGGGGCGCGCTCGACGACTCGGCCGTCCCGCTCGTGGCCGCGGCGGCGGCCGGACCGCAGACGTGCTCGGTACACGTCAGCGAGCCGGCCGCGCTCGCCGCCGGTCTGGCCTGCAACGGGGGCGCGACCCTCCTCGGCCATCCGCTGCCCGCGGTCCAGGCCGTCGCGCTGGGGACGGCACTGGAACGCCGGGCGCCCGCGGCGCTGGTCTCCACCAGCGACGGGACGGCTGTGCTGGTGCTCACCGGCGTCGAACTGGAGGTCGTGACGGGCTCGCTCGGCGACCCGGCGCTCGACGAGACCGCCACCGCCGGCGCCCGGCAGCTGCTGCGCCGCGGTGCGACCACCACCGTCACCCTGGACCACGGCCTGTTGCTCGACCTGTGGGTGCCGGTGCCGTCCGTGCTGGTCGTCGGCGCCGGTGCGATCGGGGAGGCGCTGCTCGCGCAGGCCGCGCTCCTGGGCTGGTCGGCGCGCACCGAGACGGATCTGGACGCCACCGTGGTCGCGATGTCGGCGTTCACCGATGCCGACGTGATCGTCCTGCTCGACCACGCGCCGGCGTTCGACACCGCGCTGGTCGACGGCCTGCGCCGGGGCCGCGGCTTCATCGGCGCGCTCGGCTCGCGCCACACCCAGCTCACGCGTCGAGAACGTCTCACCGCGGCGGGCCTCACCGCTGACGAGCTGGCGCGACTCCACGGCCCCGTCGGCCTCGACCTGGGCGCCCGCACCCCGGCCGAGACGGCCGTCTCGATCGTCGCCCAGGTGGTGGCGGCCCGGTCGGGGCGGACGGGATCGGCGCTGGCCGGGGCGCAGGGCCGGATCGGCGGATGACCTACGCCCGTTCTCCCGAGGCGCCGACCCTCCCGCTGCGCGGCGGCCGGCCGCGCCGACGCCGCGGCTGGCCCACCCGGATCGTCGCCGGCGCGCTGCTGATGGTGGCGCTCGTCGTCGGGGGCACCGCGTTCCGGGTGTGGCAGGTGGCGCGGGTGGACGACCGCCGCACCGTCGACGCCGTGGTGGTGCTGGGTGCCGCTCAGTACGACGGCGACCCCAGCTCGGTCTTCGCCGCCCGTCTTCGGCACGCCGAGACCCTCTACGACGACGGCATGGCGCCCCGGATCGTCACGACCGGGGGCGGGCGGTCCGGCGACGTCTACACCGAGGCCGAGGCCGGGCGGCGCTACCTCGTCTCCCGCGGGGTGCCGGCCGATGCGGTGATCGCTGTGCCCTTCGGGTCCGACACGCTCAGCAGCCTTACGGCCGTCGCGACCCGCGCCGGCGCCGGCGGCTGGCGCAGCACGCTGGTCGTCAGCGATCCGTGGCACTCGCTGCGGGCCCGCCAGATGGCGCGCGACAGTGGCCTCGACGCCTGGACCTCGCCCACCCGTAGTGGGCCCGTCGTCGCGACCCGGGAGACGCAGCTGCGCTACATCGTGCGAGAGACCGGCGCGGTGCTCTACTACCGCCTCACCCACGCCTCCGTCGACACCGAGACCACCGGCCTCGGATGAGCTACACGCTCCACGACTTCGCCCGACGGACGCCCGAACCGCGCAAGGGCAGCGCTGATTCCGCTCGGGGCCCGGATCGCCGCTCGGACTTCTCCCGCGACCGCGCCCGCGTGCTGCACTCCGCCGCGCTGCGCCGCCTGGCCGGGAAGACGCAGGTGGTGGGGCCGGGGGAGGGCACGGAGATCAGCGGCGTGCCCCGCACCCGGCTGACGCACTCGCTGGAGGTGGCGCAGATCGCCCGCGGCATGGCCGAGGAGCTGGGTTGCGACCCCGACGTCGTCGACACGGCCGGGCTCGCCCACGACATCGGCCATCCGCCGTTCGGACACAACGGCGAACGGGCGCTCGACGAGTTCGCGACGGCATGCGGCGGCTTCGAGGGCAACGCCCAGACGCTGCGCATCCTCACCCGGCTGGAACCGAAGGTGCCCGGCAGCGGCCTCAACCTCACCCGCGCCTGTCTCGACGCCTCCACCAAGTACCCGTGGGTGCGCACGCCCGGTGACCGGAAGTACGGCGCCTACGTCGAGGACGCCGGGGTGTTCGCCTGGGTGCGCGACGGCGCCCCGGAGCGACGGCGCTGCGTCGAGGCGCAGATCATGGACTGGTCCGACGACGTCGCCTACTCGGTGCACGACGTCGAGGACGGCATCCTGTCCGGCCGCATCGACCTCGCGGCGCTCGGTTCCGCCGCCGAGCGCGCGGCCGTCGTCGAGCTGGCGGCGGCGCATTTCGGATCCGACGGTGACGCCCTCGGCGAGGCCGCACAGGTTCTGCTGGCCCTGCCCGTGGTGGCGGCCGTGCGTGGCTTCTCCGCCCCGAGCGCCCGCGCCTCGGCCCACGTGGCGCTCAAACGCCTGACCAGCGAGCTAGTCGGACGCTTCGTGCTCGCTGCCACCGACGCCACCCTGGACCGCCACGGCGTCGGATCGCTGCTGCGTTTCACCGCCGACCTCGTGGTGCCTCTCGGGACGCGGACCGAGGTGGCGCTGCTCAAGGCCGTCGCGCTGCGCTACGTCATGGCCGATCCCGAGCGGCTGGCCATGCAGAGCCGGCAGCGCGAGCTGCTCACCGAGCTGGCGACGGCGCTGCTCGCGACGGCCCCCGACGCGCTCGACCCCGTCCTCGCCGACGACTGGGTCGACGCCACCGACGACGCCGCCCGCCGGCGCGTGGTCGTGGACCAGGTCGCGATGCTCACCGACCAGCAGGCCGTGGCCCGCCACACCGCACTCTGCCGCCCATGATGGGTCCCACCGGCCGCGAGTCGGGCCGCCGGTGCGCGCGAGTCGGGCCGTGGGCGTGCGCGAGTTGCGCTGTGCGCGAGCGTCGGACTCCGGATGTGAACCCCGGGAGTCCTGGGTCCGTGTTCCCGGTGGACCCGCGAGAGGAACCGCTGATGACCCGCCGCATGCCCCTGGTGCTCGCTACCGCCCTGCTCGCCACGCTCGCGGCGTGCGGCACGACCACCACGTCCGACACCACCTCACCTCCGGCAGCTGCGGGCCCGGCGGGCGCTCCGGGCATGGGGGAGATGGAGGGGATGGAGGGGATGGAGGGGATGCAGCACGGGTCGGCGGACGGCCTGCAGCTGTGGGCGGTGCAGTCGGGCCCGCTCGGGGTGGTGGTGACCGACGGTTCGGGCCACCTGCTCTACCGTTCCGACCGGGACGCGCCCGCCACGTCGACCTGCACCGATGCGTGCGCCGCCATGTGGGAACCGGTGGTGACGGCCGGCGCGGCCCCGGAGCTGTTGGGGGTCGATCCCACCACGGTGGCCACCCTCGCCCGCGCCGGCGGCGCCCAGCAGGTGACGCTGGGCGGCTGGCCCCTCTACCGGCGCGTCGGCGAGGCGACCGGCCTCACCGACACGGGCGCGAACGGCGCCGACGGCGTCTGGTTCGCCGTCCGCCCCGACGGCAGCAAGGCCTGATCCGCGCTGATCGGCCCGGTGCGGCCCGGCGGCCCGGTCCGGCCCCGGCGGCGTGGCCGGAACGCGCGAGATCGACGTGAGCGTGGTGGGTGCCGGACCGAACCACGCTCACGTCCATCTCGTCTGCTCCGGCTACGGCGAGCAGCCACCGCCGTAGGCGGCGATCTTGTACTCGACGGTCCCCAGCGCGAACTGCAGCTCGGCGAGCTGCGCCCGCACCGACTCGCGGTGCGCCTCCAGCATCGCCAGCCGCTCACCCACGGTCGAGTCGCCCTCCACGACGAGCGCGACGTGGCGGATGAGCTCGCGGATCGGCATGCCCGTCATCCGCAGGCGGGTGAGGAATACGATGCGGGCGAACTCGGCAGCGCGGTAGCCGGACGCGCCGCGGGCCACCGACAACAGTCCGATCCGCTCGTAGTGGCGCAGGGTGTGGGCCATGACGCCGGTGCGCTGCGCCATCTCGGCGATCGTCAGGGTGGCGCCGGGTTCGGGTGGCGCCGCGTCTTGGCGTCGGAGCCGGCCGAGGGCGTCGTCCACGGTGGTGGTCACGGGAGCAGCGGTAGGCCGTCGCAGAGCCGGTGCTGTCACGAAACGGGTGGCTGCCCCGTCATACGGGTGACGGAGCACAGCAGGACCGCATGGCACGGATTGCGATGGTGCCCGCTCAGGGCGTCGGTTTCGGTCACGAAGGGCTCCGGAAGCCAGGGCCCGACGAAGCGCTCGCGCCGGGCCGCCGCGGAGCGCAACCGGTCCAGACACAGCCGCCCGACGACCGTGGTCAGCCGGGCCCGGTCGTCGCGCATCTCCTCCCGCCCGGGGTCGGCCCAGCGGAGCCAGGCCTCCTGCCCGGCGTCCCCGGCGTCGGCGACGCTGCCGGTGATCCGGTAGGCGACCCGCACGAGATGGGCCCGGTGCCGCTCGAACGTCTACGCCCCGTCCACCACGCCTCAGGGACGCTACCGGGATCCTCAGGTGAACCGCAGCCTCGCCCGAGGATCCTCACGGGATCGGTGTGGACGATGGAGACATGACGACCATCGGTGTGTTCGCCCTCGTCGCCGCCCTCGGGACCCTGCTGGTCATGGCGCTCGTGCCGCTGCTGATCGACCTGCCGGCGCCGCCGGTGCCCGCCCCGGCGAAGCGGGCCCGCCCCGGCGACCACGAGGTTCTAGACTCGGGCCCGTGACAGGCCGGATCCGGGACGCGGACATCAACGAGGTCCGGGATCGCGTCCGCATCGACGAGGTGATCGGCGAGTACGTCGCGCTGCGCCGCGCGGGGGCCGGGTCGTTGAAGGGCCTGTGCCCGTTCCACGACGAGAAGTCGCCGTCGTTCAACGTGCGGGCCAGCCACAACACGTTCCACTGCTTCGGCTGCGGCGAGGGCGGCGACGCGATCGCGTTCGTCATGAAGATCGAGGTCGTCGGCTTCGTGGAGGCCGTCGAGCGGCTCGCCGACAAGATCGGGTTCCGGCTCACCTACGAGGGCGGCGGCGCATCGGTGCAGCGCGACCGCGGCACCCGCTCGCGGCTGCTGGAGGCCAACAAGCGCGCGTCGGAGTACTACAGTGCCCAGCTCGCCACGCCCGAGGCCGCACCCGCGGTCGCGTTCCTCGCCACCCGCGGATTCGACGCGGGCGCGGCGGCGCAGTTCGGCTGCGGTTTCGCCCCCGCCGGCTGGGACGGCCTGACCAAGCACCTGCTGGCCGGCGGGTTCTCCCTCGACGAGTTGATGAAGGCGGGCCTGTCCAAGGAGGGCAGGCGCGGCCCGATCGACCGGTTCCACCGCCGCCTGCTGTGGCCCATCCGCGACCTGGGCAGCGATGTCGTCGGCTTCGGCGCGCGCCGGCTGTTCGACGACGACGGCGTCGACGCCAAGTACCTCAACACCTCCGACACGCCCGTATACCACAAGACGAAGGTGCTGTTCGGGCTCGATCTCGCCAAGCGGGAGATCGCCAAGCGGCGCCAGGTCGTGGTCGTGGAGGGCTACACCGACGTCATGGCGATGCACCTGGCCGGCGTCCTGACCGCCGTCGCCTCGTGCGGCACGGCGTTCGGCGCCGACCACGTCGCGGTGATCCGGCGCCTCATCGGCGACGACTCGTTCGACCTCGGCGAGGTGATCTACACCTTCGACGGCGACGCGGCCGGCCAGGCGGCGGCGCTCAAGGCGTTCGAGGGCGACCAGGCCTTCGCCGCGCAGACCTTCGTCGCGATCGCCCCTGACGGTCAGGACCCCTGCGAGCTGCGCCAGACCCGCGGTGACACCGCCGTCCGCGACCTGGTGGCGCGCCGCGAGCCGCTGTTCGAGTTCGCGATCCGCTCCATGCTGCGCGAGCACGACCTCGACACCGCCGAGGGCCGCGTGACCGCGCTGCAGCGCACCGTCCCGCTGGTGGCCCGGATCCGCCGGGAGGATCTGCGCGACGAGTACGCCCGTCGCCTCGCCGGCTGGACCAGCTGGGACGACATCGCGATGGTGGTGCGCCGAGTACGGGAGACGGCCGGCGGGCCCGCCGACAAGATCCGCGGTCGCCGCGACGCCCCGGCCGTGCCGCCGAAGGACGATCCCCGTCTGCACCTGCAGCGCGAGGCCGTCAAGGCGGCGCTGCAGGTGCCCACCGTCGCCGGGCCGGCCTACGACGAGCTGCCCGAGCAGGTGTTCACCCACCCCGCGTTCGCCCTGGTGCACCGGGCCGTGCAGGCTGCCGGCGGCGTCTGCGGGGGGCTGTCGGGCCACACGTGGCTCGAGGCCGTGGTCGCCGAATGTACCCCGGAGAGCAGGCCGCTGGTGACCGAGCTCGCCGTCGAGCCGTTGGACCTGGCGCGGCGTAGCGGACGCTCGTCGGGGGACCGCGCCGAGACCGAGGAGGCCCGCTACATCGGCAGCGTCATCGCCGGGGTGCGGCTCGCGCTGGTGGAGGCGCAGGTGGCGGAGCTGAAGGCCCGGCTGCAGCGCATCAACCCCGTGGAGGAGCCCGACGCCTACCACCAGCTGTTCGGCGACCTCGTGCCGCTGGAGCAGTACCGGATCGCGCTGAGGGAGAAGGCGGCCAGATGAGGCTGATGGACCGGATCCTGGGCCGCGACCCGCTACCGCCCGGCTTCCCCGGCCGCCTCGACGCCGACGAACGCGTCCTCGCCACGGCGTCGGAGACCGTCAGTACAGATGCACGCTCCGCTGACGCTCCGCCTGGTGCCGATGCACGCTCCGTCGGCGCTCCGCGTGGCTACCTCGTCGCCACGTCCCACGGCCTCTGGCTCCCCGGCGCCGCGGAGCGGCTGAGTTGGCACCTGGTCACCCGGGCGATCTGGCGGAACGGGGCGATCGAACTGGTGGAGGCCCACGAGCAGGAGACGCTCGACGGCGCCGTCCTGATCACCGACGCGGAGCCCCGGCGGCTGCGGCTGGCCGATCCCGGCACCGTGCCGGAGGTGGTGCGCGCCCGTGTGGAGGCGTCGATCCGGTCCCGCCACCACCGCGACCTCCCGACGGGGGGTGCGTGGTTCGTCCAGCGCAAGGTGCCGGGCCGGGACGGCATCATGCTGCAAATCCGGCCCGACCCCGGCACCGACCTCGACACCGTACGGCAGCTCGCCGTGGACGTCGCCGCGCAGCTGCGGTCGGTGAATCCCAGCCGTCGATGAGTACCGTCTGGGACCCGTCGCTCTACCTCGATTTCGACGACCACCGCTCCCGCCCGTTCCACGACCTCCTGGCCCGGGTCGGGGCCATCACCCCGCGGACGGTGGTGGATCTCGGCTGCGGCCCGGGCCATCT
>JAYSXW010000247.1:0-4310 GCA_043716935.1 Pseudonocardia sp. | reverse complement strand
TGAGCACCGTCGAGTACGCCATCGGAACCATCGCGGCTGCGGCCTTCGCCGCCGTCCTCTACGCCGTGGTCAGTGGCGATTCCGTCGTGACGGCGTTGACCGCGCTCGTGCAGCGCGCGCTCTCGGTCACCTTCTGATGATCGCCGGGGTCCCGGGACGGACCCGGCGTCCGACCCGGCGTCCCGTCCGGCCTGGCTCCGGTCGCATGGGACGCGTGGGGTCGGACCGGGGAGCGGTCACGGTCGAGGCGGCGTTGGCCCTGTGCAGCCTGACGGTGTTTCTCGTCGTGGCGATCGGGGCCGTCGCTGCGGTAGCCGCCGGCGTCCGTTGCACCGACGCGGCGCGGGAGCTGGCGCGGCTGGCCGCGCGCGGCGAGCCCGAGCGCGGCCACGAGGTCGCCTCGCAGCTCGCGCCGGACCACGCCCGGATGGAGCTCACCCGTGACGGCGACACCTTCGTCGCGCGGGTGTCGGTCGATCTCGTGGCCCCGCTCCCCCTGAGGGTGGGCGGCCGTGCCGTTGCCGCGGCCGAACCGGGTGTCGGGTGATCGCGCGATCGATCCCCGCCAACGGCCCGGCCGCCAACGGCCCGGCCGCCAATGGCCCAGCCGACAACGGCTCGGCCGACAACGGCTCGGCCACGATCTGGGCCGTCGCCGGGATGGCGGTGCTGATGACGGCCCTGCTGCTGGGACTGCACCTGGGCGGCGCGATCGCCGCGCGGCACCGCGCCGAGGCCGCCGCCGACCTGGCGGCGCTCGCCGCCGCGGGGCTCGCGGCGCAGGGCGAGGATGCCGCCTGCGGCCGCGCACACGAGATCGTCACGACGATGGAGGGGGAGGTGACGGCCTGTGTCCTCGACGGGTGGGATGCGCTCGTGCAGGTCGAGGTACCGGTCCCGCTGTCCCTCGCCGGGGTTCCGCCCGCGGTCGGCCGAGCCCGGGCCGGGCCGGCCGAGACCGCCGGGTGGAGTGGGGGGATGAGTGCCGGGTCAGCCCGACCCGCACAACGCCCGCAGGACCACATCGAGCACCGATACCGCGCCGGCCTTGTCCAGCGGCACGTTGCCATTCCCGCACTTGGGCGACTGCACACACGACGGGCAGCCGGTGCGGCACTCACAGTCGCCCATCACGTCCCGGGTGGCCGCGAGCCACGCGCCGAGCACGGCGTGGCCCCGCTCGGCGAACCCCGCACCACCCGGGTGCCCGTCGTGCACGAACACCGTGGGCCGACCCGTGTCGGGGTGCAGGGCGGTGGACAGGCCGCCGATGTCCCACCGGTCGCAGATCGCGAACAGCGGCAGCAGCCCGATCGCGGCGTGCTCGGCCGCGTGCAGGGCCCCGGGCGCCCGCGCGGGCGTCACGCCGGCGGCCGCGAGCGCGGCGTCGTCGACCTCGTACCAGACCCCTCGGGTCCGCAGCGTCTGCTGCGGCATGTCCAGGGCAACGGTCTCCAGGACGCCACCGCCGAGCGCACGGCGCTGGTAGGCCACCACCTGCGAGGTCACGGTGACCTCGCCGAACGCCACCCGCACGGGGCCGTGGTCGCGGGCGGACAGGACCCGAGCTACCTCGACGTCGGCGGTGCTGCGGGCGTCAGTGCGCCAGTCGGGCTTCTCGGGGTGTACCAGCGCCACGCCCGCGACGAGATCGAGGAGGTCCACCACGTAGCTCTCGCCGCGGTGCAGGTACACCGCCCCCGGATGGACGGTCGCCGGAGCGGACGGACCGTGGACCGTGCCCAACATCCGGCCCGTCCCGCCCTCGACCACCGCCACCTGACCGAGGCCGGAGCCGCGGATGTCCACCGACCCGGCGGGCCGCTCCCGCGTCGAGGGCCAGAACCACGCGGTCGGCCGCCGGCGCAGCACCCCGTCGGCCACCAGTTCGTCGAGCACCGCGCGGGCGGGCGGGCCGCCGAAGACGTCGGTCACGTCGGCTTCGGTGAGCGGCAGCTCGGCCGCGGCACAGACGAGCTGGGGCGCGAGCACGTAGGGGTTCGACGGGTCCAGCACGCAGCCCTCGACGGGCGCGCCGAGCAGCGCGTCGGGATGGTGGACGAGGTAGGTGTCCATCGGGTCGTCGCGGGCCACGAGTACGACCAGCGCCTCGTCCCGCCCCCGCCCGGCCCGCCCGGCCTGCTGCCAGAACGAGGCCCGGGTGCCCGGGAACCCGGCCACCACCACCGCGTCGAGGCCGGCGATGTCCATGCCCAGTTCGAGCGCGTTGGTGGTCGCCACCCCGGTCAGCCGGCCGTCCACGAGCGCGGCCTCCAGGGCCCGCCGCTCCTCCGGGAGGTAGCCGCCCCGATAGGAGGCCACACGCCCCGCCAGTGCCGGGTCGACGTCGGCGAGGATCCGTTGCGCCTCCAGCGCCGTCACCTCCGCCCCACGGCGCGACCGCACGAAGGCGAGCGTCCGGGCGTCCTCCAGCACGAGATCGGCGAGCATCCGCGACGCCTCGGACGCGGCGCCCCGGCGCACCGGTGCCCCGTTCTCACCCGTGACTTCGGGCAGCAGCGGCGGCTCCCACAGGGCGACGGTGCGCCCCGCGCCCGGCGAGCCGTCGTCTGTGACGGACGCGACCGCCCTCCCTGTGAGCCGCGATGCGAAGGCGGCCGGCTCGGCGACGGTGGCGGAGGCCAGCACGAATACCGGACGGGAACCGTAGCGCGCGCAGACCCGCAGCAGCCGGCGCAGCAGCAACGCCACGTGCGAGCCGAACACGCCGCGGTAGGTGTGGCACTCGTCGACCACCACGAACTCCAACCGGCGAAGGAACGTCGCCCAGCGGGTGTGGCGGGGCAGGACGGAGCGGTGCAGCATGTCGGGGTTGCTGAACAGCCACCGTCCGTGCTGGCGCGCCCAGTCCCTCGCGTCCATCGGGGTGTCGCCGTCGAGCGCCGCCGGTCGGACGCCGGGCAGGCCGAACGCGTCGAGCGCGCGGAGCTGGTCGGCGGCCAGCGCCTTGGTCGGCGAGAGGTACAGGGCGGTGGCCCGCGGGTCGTGGGCGAACCGGGCCAGCACGGGCAGCTGGTACGCCAGCGACTTCCCCGACGCCGTTCCGGTGGCAACGACGACGTCCCGGCCGCCGTGGGCGAGGCACGCGGCCTCTGCCTGGTGGCTCCACGGCGCCCGGACGCCCTGGGTGACGAGCGTTTCGCGCACCGACGTCGGCACCCACTCCGGCCACGCCACCGGCCGCCCGGCGCGTGGCGGCATCCGCACGGCGTGGCGCAACGGATGATCGTGATCCGGTACCGGATCGCCGACTCGCCATCCCTTCGGGAGCGCAAGGCTGGAGCCGGCAAGGACGCGCGCGAGCAGTTCCTCCCCCCGCCCCGGCTGCGTACCGGCCGCACCGGGCACCCCGGCGGTGGCCAGCTCTGCCGCTGCGGGCACCCCGGCGGTGGCCAGCGCTACTGCTCCGCTCGACGCCGCGGCGCAGGACCCGACCCGCCCGGCCGACACGCCGATGATGCGGTCGTCAGCCCTGCCGTCGTCGCCGTTCACGATCACCCAGGTTGGCACACCTCGTCACCGCCCGGGCACGGCGCCGTCCCCGGGCGGTGACGCTAGACGCGGCCGGCTCCGCGTCGGGCAGTTCGGTCCGGGGACGGCGACGAGCCGGGCAGCGACCCCGGGGGCACGGGCGCCTCGCCCATCAGCGGTGCCACCGCCGCCTCGGTGATGCGGTCGAGCTCCTGGCGGGCGGCCTCCCAGCCCGGCCCGCGGGGCTGGCGGGTCAGCAACGCCACGAGGAACCGCTGGTCGCTGCCCACCACGCCGGCGGTATGCAGGTAGTGGAGCCCGGAGAAGCAACACATCCAGCCCTGCTTCGCGAGCGCGTACGAGCCGTCGGGCCCGTCGACGGACGGGGAGAGCAGGCCGAACGCCTGGTCGAAGCCGTCGCGGGCGTGGGCGGGAGCGGCGGCGAGGTCGTCGATCATGATCTGACGGTCGGCCGCCGGCATCGTCTCGAGGACGTAACGCCAGATCTTGACGGTGTCGGTGGCCGGCGCCTCCATCTGCCCCCACTGCGACGGGTTGTCGGGCGCGCTGGTCCCGGTCAGGCCGAGGGTGGTCGACACCCGGCCCGCGGCCCCCTGGCCGTCGAACCTGCTCCACAACGCGTTCATGGCGCTGTCGTCGCTGGTGCTCAGGGCGCGCCGCAGCAGGTCGAGGTCGGAGTCGGATACGCCGAGTGCGTCGCGTCGCCGCCGGTCGAGCACGTCGACGGCGACCACCATCTTCGCCTCCGACGCGGTGTAGTACGGCTCGTCCCCGCGCGCCCCGACAGCGAGCTCGCC
>JAYSXW010000246.1:0-1454 GCA_043716935.1 Pseudonocardia sp. | reverse complement strand
GGTTCGCCGCTGGTCGTTCCGGAACGTTGTCGCCATGAACTGAGTCCTGCCCGCGGGTTCTGGTCGGTTTCCCCAGGAAGTGTCGCACTGCGACCGAGGGCCACGACATGCCAGGGCGACACAGATAAACATGAACAAGTGGGCATGTCTGGCAGGATCGCGGTAGTCGTCCCGAACCGGGCACGAGATATACGGCGTCCGGTGGGCGGGTGCTCGAAGCCAGTGAAGGCAGACCTGAACTGAAACAGGCAATGAGCACAGCCGGTACCCCGGCAACTCCGAGAACTACCCGGTTGGAGCTGACGGACGGGGACTCAAACCGGTACCGACTCGACGGTCAGCGCCTCGGAAGCCGGCGCCGGGGGGCAACGACGGCAGGCTCGACCGGTTCCGCGGCAGGCGGCGCCGTCCCGCCCGACCCGCTCTCCTTCTGCTCGGACGGCTCGGACCCCGGACCCGAGCCGCTGGTTCCCTCCCCGGCCAGGCCCGGTTGGATCTGGGCCTGTTCGGCGTCCTGCTCCAGATCAACAGTCGTCTCAGCCCCTGTCGCATCGGCCCTTGTCACGTCGTCCTGGGCCTCGCTGTCGGGACCTTCGTCCGTGCGGACACTGCTGCTGCCGGCCGCCGACTCGTCGTCGGTGCGGGACGGGTCCGCAACCGGATCCCCGGCCAGCATGACTAGCTCGTTCACAGAATTGGTCGGGGCCGATTCCGCCAGAGCAGGGCAGACGTACGGGGCGGTAGCTGTCAAGTCAACTGAGACAGTTGATCTTATTGGACTGGCTGTGGTGCGAGTTGGTTGGTTGGTAACCATTCAGGTCCGGAACTGGTGATCTTGCGACGTGTCGCTGCGTGACCAGGGGCTCGCGGTGTGCTGATCATGTGCGGTGTCCGGGTCCGAGCAGCCGTCGTGTGAGGATCTCCTCGCGGTGATCGAGTCGCAGGCGCGGGTGATCGAGGAGCTGCGGGCCGAGGTCGCTGAACTCAAGCGCCGGCTGGGTCGCAACTCGGGCAACTCCTCCCAGCCGCCCTCGGCTGATGGGCCCGCGGTGTTTCCCTCGCGGGCCGAGCGGCGCCGGAGCGGCCGCAAGCCCGGTAAGCAGCCCGGCGCGGGCGGATCGGCCCTGTTCCAGACTTCGGACCCGGACGAGATCGTCGATCACGTGCCGGATGCCTGCGGTGGCTGCGGCAGCGACCTGACCGGTGCCGAGCCGGTGGGGATGGTGCGCCGCCAGGTCCACGACATCCCCACCATCACCCCGACCGTGACCGAGCACCGGCTGCACAAGCGGCGCTGCGGTTGTGGCACGACGACGACCGCGACCGCGCCGGACGGGGTGAGCGCGCCGGCGTGTTACGGCCCGAACCTGCGCGCGCTCGCGGTGTACCTGCTGGTGTTCCAACACGTCCCGGCCGCCCGCACCGCGCAGCTGATCGCCGACCTGACCGGGGCC
>JAYSXW010000245.1:0-4321 GCA_043716935.1 Pseudonocardia sp. | reverse complement strand
GCTGGTAGAGCCACATGCGGCTGACGGCCGTCGCGACGATGACCGGCGTCAGGACGGCCAGAGCGCCGAGCAGGCCAGGCTGGCAACGCTGTTCGGTCGACGTGCGGGCGGGGGCGAGGCGCAGCGCCCCGACGATCACCCCCATCGTCAGGACCGTGACGGTGAGCAGCTGCCGGAACCCGCTGCGGGCGTACTCGACGTAGGTGGTGCCCCGCAGGTCGATCCGGCCGGCCGCCGCCGCGCCCTGGACGCCCGCGAACAGCGCGAACAGGGCCACGAGCACCCCGATCGGCACCGTCCACTCCAGGCCGTTCGGCCCCGCAGGCGGGCGTTCGGGAGCACGCTCGAGCGGCGCCAGGAGCAGGAACGACGACCCGGCGACGGCCCCGACGGCCAGGTCGAACGGGACGATCCGGCGCGTGACCGATCCGAGGTCCGCTCGCGGGACCAGACCGTCGAGGAGAACCTCGTCATCGGTCTCCCTGGTCCTCCGCCCGCGGCCACGGTGGCCCATGACCCGCTGGCCCGGCAGGATGGCGGGATGGAGACGGCGCCGCGGCTCGGGAGCGTGCACGGCCTGCCCGGGCACCTGGTCGACTTCGTGGCCGCGCTGCGCAGCCACGGGGTGGCGGTAGGGCCGGGCGAGACGGTCGTCGCCGCGCAGGTGCTCGGCGCGCTCGATCTCATGCAACGCGAGCACGTCCGCGAAGGTCTCGCCGCAGCGCTGCTGCGCCGCGGCGGCCAGCGCCAGGCGTTCGACACGCTGTTCGACCTGTACTTCCCCGCCGCCCTGGGCGCCGGGGCGGGCGAGGTCGAGGTCCCGCGCGTCGACGCGGCGCAGGACGGGCCCGTCGACGTCGACGCCCTCCGTGACGTCCTCGCCGATCTCCTCCGCGACGGCGACACCCCCGCGCTGGCCGAGCTCGCCCGCGCCGTCGTCGACGCCCTGGGCCGATCCGGTGCGGCCGGGACCGGGGTCCGGGGGTCCGGTGGGCAGCCGAGCTGGTCGGCCTACCGGGCGTTGCGGTTGCTGGCACCCGAGACGCTGCTGGCGAGGATCCTGGCCGGCCTGAAGGCTGCGGGCGGCGGGGACGACGACGCGTTCGCCGACGAGATGCTCCGCCGGGAGATCCGCGACCGGATCGCCGCGTTCCGGAAGATGATCACCGACGAGGTCCGGCGGCGCACGGCCGAGATCCGCGGCCGCGAGCAGGTGGCCAGGACGGCGGTGGCGAAACAGTTCGAGCAGGTGGAGTTCCTCTCCGCCCACGCCGAGCAGCTCGCCGCCCTGCGCGCCACCGTGCACCCGTTGGCCCGGCGGCTCGCCTCGCGGCTGGCGGCGCGGCGCAAGGCGGCGAAGCGCGGCCCGCTCGACATGCGCCGGACCCTGCGCCGCTCGATGTCGACCGGCGGCGTCCCGATGCGGCCCGCGTACCGCACGCGGCGGCCGGGGCGTCCCGAGCTGGTGATCCTCTGCGACGTCTCCGGCTCGGTCGCCGGGTTCAGCCACTTCACGCTGCTGCTGGTCCAGGCGCTGAGGGAGCAGTTCTCGAAGGTGCGGGTGTTCGCGTTCGTCGAGCGCGCCGACGAGGTCACGCACCTGTTCGAGCCGGGCGCGGAGCTCTCGGGCGTGCTGGCACGGGTGCTGCGGGAGGCCGATCTCGTCGCCTTCGACGGCCACAGCGACTACGGCGGAGCGTTCGCCTCCTTCGCCGAGTTCTGGGGCGAGGCGATCACGTCGAGGACGTCGCTGCTGGTGCTCGGCGACGCCCGCACCAACTACCGCGACCCGAACCTGACGGCCGTGCGCCGGATGGTCGGGGTGGCGCGCCACGCCCACTGGCTCAACCCCGAACCGCGACGGCAGTGGGGCAGCGGCGACTCCGCAGCCCTGCGTTACGCCGACGTCCTCCCGATGCACGAGTGCCGCACTGCCGCCCAGCTGGCCGACGTGGTGGAGGCGCTGCTACCGGTCTGACCCGCGGAACCGGCAGCACAGCCGCACCGCGGAAAGCTTGTCGACGTGATCGGAGTCGAACATCAGTTCGATTTCCGGTAGCGTCAGCGGGGTGACGCCGGATCTGTCCTGGCAGCCCTCGCTGCTCGATCGCGCGCCCGGGGAGCTGGATCCGGCGTTCCAGGGCCTGCGGCGCCGGGCGTTGGCCCGCGGCGGGTGGGTCGACGTGTTGCCCGGCGCCGATCTCCACCGCGACGGGGCCGACAGCGTCGCCTGGCCCGGCGATCGGGTGGCCCGCGAGCTGCCCGACGCCGCGGTGAGGTTGGTGTCGCTCGGCGCGGTGCGCCCGTTGCGGTTGCGACCCGCCGGGGGAGGGGCGTCGATCGGGTTCCGGCCCGGTCCGGGCGATCTGCTGGTGATGGATGGGTCGTGCCAGCGCACCTGGCAGCACACCGTGCCGAAGGCGACGGCGGTGGGTCCCGGATCAGTGTGCAGTTCCGGCACGCCTACCAGCGCTGATCCGCCGATCACCTACGCTCGAGGGTGTGCAGCGCAAGATCGGTGTGATGGGCGGGACGTTCGACCCGATCCACCACGGACACCTGGTGGCGGCCAGCGAGGTCGCCGACCGGTTCGGCCTCGACGAGGTTCTCTTCGTGCCCACCGGTCAGCCGTGGCAGAAGGCCGAGCGGGTGGTCAGCCGGGCTGAGGACCGCTACCTGATGACGGTCGTCGCGACGGCGTCCAACCCGCGGTTCGCCGTCAGCCGCGTCGACATCGACCGGGGCGGACCCACCTACACCGCCGACACCCTGACCGACCTGCACGCCGAGCTGCCCGATGCGCAGTTGTTCTTCATCACCGGCGCCGACGCGCTCTCGCAGATCCTGTCCTGGCGCCGGCTCGACGAGCTGTTCGCGCTCGCGCACTTCGTCGGCGTCACCCGGCCCGGCTACGAGCTGGAGGACGGCCACCTGCCCGACGGCTCGGTCAGCCTCGTCGAGGTGCCGGCGCTCGCGATCTCCTCCACCGACTGTCGCCGTCGCGTCGCCGAGGGGCATCCCGTCTGGTACCTCGTGCCCGACGGGGTCGTGCAGTACATCTCCAAGCGCGGGCTGTACCGGGATGCGCCGTCCTGAGCAGGGATGATGCCGAACGGGCGGCCCGCCGGTACACACCGGGTACAACTCAGCCGCTCGCGCTCTCCTCGGTGTCGACGGCGAGTGCGGCGTCCACGACGGTCCGGGTGCGGTCGAGCACGTCCGGCCACTCGTGCGCATAGGTGTTGAGCGTGATCATCGGCGAGCTGTGCCCCAACGCCATCTGCACCGTCTTGACCGACGCCCCGTTGTGGATGAGCAGCGTCGCGAAGTAGTGGCGCAGCCCGTGCAGCCCGAACCCGTCGGGAAGGCCGGTCCGGCGGCGCGCCGTGCCCCAGACCGCCGACCAGTTCGACCGGTGCAGAGGTTGCCCGGTCCCGGTCGTGAACAGCAGCCGCGCCGCGCGCCGGTGCACGTTGCGCGGGTCGGTCCGGTCCTCGATCTCCAGGACGGCCGGCGGGTGCTCTTCCAGGTGTCGGGCCAACGCGCGGCACACCACGTCCGGTAGCTCGACCGTCCGACGGCTTGTCTTGGTCTTGAGTTCGCCGATGTAGGGCGGCTGGCGGGTCATCCGCTTGAGCTGCTGGCGGACGTGCAGCTCCCGACGCAGGAAGTCGACGTGCGCCAACTCGACCCCGAAGATCTCGCCACCCCGCAGGCCGCAGCCGGCCGCCACGTACGGGATCGGCGCGTACCGCGACGCGATGTGCGAGGCGAGCCCGTGGACCTGCACGGGGTGCGGGATGAGGTAGTCCCGCCCTGCGATCTCCGGCAGTCGGATCGCGATGCACGGTGATGCGGCAATGACCCGGTCCACGACGGCGGCGTTCATCATCGACTTCACGTAGCTGTAGACGAGGTGCACCGTCGACGCGGCAAGAACGTCGGTCAGCGTCCGGACCCAGGACCGGATGTGACTCGCACGAAGGTCCACAAGCGCGTGGTGACCGAGTGCCGGCAGGATGTGCAGGCGCATCGCGCGTTCGACGAGTTCCGCGGTCGAGTCCCGGTGCAGTTGAGTGGCTCGCCACGTCTCCGCGTACTCGGCGACCGTTGTGCGGCCGGCCCTGGGGTCGATGTAGGAACCCCGGGAGATGTCCGCGTGCCGGTTCGAGTCCAGCCGTTCCGCATCGGCCTTCCGGTGGAACGACTCCGTCTGCGGCTCGCCCGTTCTCGGGTCCGTCCAGCGCACGCGCCAGCGCTTGCCGCGACCGTGTCGCCGGGAGGGAATCCGCTCCTTCGAACCCGGATCCCGCCGGCTCAG
>JAYSXW010000244.1:0-13136 GCA_043716935.1 Pseudonocardia sp. | reverse complement strand
CGACGGCACTGCCCTCGCGCGGGGCGCGGGAGCTGGTGGTGTGGGCAGCGGTCGGGACGCCTCCCGATGTCGTGGCACTGGGGGTTCTGGCGGGATGGGTGGTGCTCACCGCCGTCCTGGCCCGATGGGCCTACAGCCGCGACGAGGGGCGCCGCTTCCGCTGACCCCGGCCACGGCACGGTGGGCAGCAGGTGATCGTCACGACGAGGGCAGGATCGGGATGTGACCGCCATCGATCCCACCCCCATCAGCGTGCGCACCCTCGCCGACGACCACGTGCGACGCCTCGCCGACCTCGACACCTCGGTCGCGACGGCGCTGGGCACCCACCCCGGCGACGACCGGGTCCCGGACCTGTCCCCCGCCGGCCAGGAGGCGCTCGACGATCTTGCGCGTTCCACGCTGGCCGCGCTGCCCTCGGCCGCCGTGGTCGACGACGACGACCGCCGCTGCGCCCGACTGCTCCGTGAACGCCTGGACGCCGAGCTCGGCGCGAGCGCGGCCGGCGAGCACCTGCGCACGGTGCGCAACATCTTCGGGCCCCACCAGGCCGTACGCCGGCTGTTCGAGCTGATGCCCACCAGCACGGTCGACGATTGGGCCGTGGTGGCCCGCCGGATGGCCCGGGTTCCGCAGGCCTACGACGGCTATCTGGCCTCGCTCGGCGAGGGGTCGCGGCGCGGCCTGCACGCGGCACCGCGGCAGCTGGAGACCGTCGTCGGCCAGCTCGACGCATGGCTGTACGCCGACTGGTTCCACAAGTTCGTCGCGCAGGCACCGGACGGATCGCCGCGCACCGACCTCGCTGCGGCGGCCGATTCGGCCACCTCCTCGGTGACCCGGCTGCGGGACGCCCTGGCCCACGAGCACCTGCCCGCCGCCGCCGGCACCTCCGACACCGTGGGCGCAGACCGATACCGCATCGGCGCGCGCAGCTCCACCGGCGCCGACCTCGATCTCGTCGAGGCCTACGAGTGGGGCTGGTCCGAGTTCCGCCGCCTCGACGCAGAGCTGCACCGCGAGGCCGAGCGCGTCCTTCCCGGTGCCGACCCGATCGCCGCCATGCGTCATCTCGACGAGAACGGTCCGGCGGTGGACGGCGTCGAGGAGGTCCGGGACTGGCTACAGCGGATGATGGACACCGCCGTCGACGACCTCGACGGCACCCACTTCGACATCGCCGCACCCGTCCGCACCATCGAGGCCATGATCGCGCCCGCCGGCAGCGCCGCCGCGCCGTACTACACGCGCCCGTCGCTGGACTTCTCCCGCTCCGGCCGCACCTGGCTCCCCACCCTCGGCGAAACCCGCTTTCCGCTGTGGAGCCTCATCAGCACCTGGCACCACGAGGGCGTGCCGGGCCACCACCTGCAGTTCGGGCAGTGGACCCACCTCGCGCCGCGGCTGTCGGTGTACCAGACCTCCGTCGGCTCGATCTCGGGCAACATCGAGGGCTGGGCGCTGTACTCCGAGCGCCTGATGGACGAGCTGGGCTTCCTCACCGCCCCCGGCGCCCGGCTGGGTTACCTGGACGCGCAGCAGATGCGCGCCATCCGCGTCGTCATCGACATCGGGATGCACCTGCAGCTGAGGGTGCCCGCCAACTCCGCCGAGTTCGCCGGGAAGACCTGGACGCCGCAGGTGGCGCGGGCGTTCTACGGCGCACACTCCGGACGTCCGCCGGCGTTCCTCGACAGCGAGATCGTGCGCTACCTCGGCTGGCCCGGGCAGGCGATCAGCTACAAGCTCGGCGAGCGGGCCTGGCTCGCCGGCCGGGAGGCCGCCCGCGCAGCCCGGGGCGCCAAGTTCGACCTGAAGGCCTGGCACGCCGCCGCCCTCGGCCTGGGCAGCCTGGGCCTGGACGACCTGAGCGCCGAGCTGGCGGCGCTGTAGGCGTCGCAGCCGCTTCTCCAACTCGCCGACGGTGATCCGGCCCCTTGGCCAGCGCCTGGTTGCGGCGGACGGCGGCACGTTCCCGGTCGGCGTCGGTGATCCGGTAGCCCGGCGGCTCCGGCCGGTCACCCGCCCGAGGACAGTGCCGTTGCCGGCCCGGTAGCCTGGCCGGGATGACCACCACGTTGCACGGCTGGGGCCGGACGGCCCCGTCCACGGCCACGGTCGTGACCCCCCGTTCCGTCGAGGACGTCACCGCCGCGCTGACCGGGGCCGGGCCGCGCGGGATCATCGCCCGCGGCCTGGGCCGCTCCTACGGCGATCCGGCCCAGAACGCCGGCGGCACCGTGCTCGACATGACGGGCCTGTCGACGATCCATTCGATCGACGCCGATACCGGCCGGGTGGTCGTGGACGCCGGCGTCAGCCTCGACACGCTCATGCGCCGCGCCCTGCCGTTCGGGCTGTGGCTGCCGGTGCTGCCGGGCACCCGACAGGTCACGATCGGCGGCGCGATCAGCGCCGACATCCACGGCAAGGCCCATCACGTCGTCGGCAGCTTCGGCAACCATGTCGCGTCGATCGACCTCGTGACAGCGGACGGCGCCCTGCAGACACTCAGCCCCGACGACGACCTGTTCTGGGCCACCGTGGGCGGGATGGGGCTGACCGGCGTCATCGTGCGGGCGACGCTCACGCTGCACCACGTCGAGACGGCGTACTTCCGCGTCGACACCGACCAGATCGACAACCTGGCCGACCTCATGACCGCACAGTGCCTGGACGACGAGAAGTTCGCCGAGTCCGTCTCCTGGTTCGATGCCGTCACCACCGGGGAACACTTCGGCCGCGGCCTGCTGATGCGCGCCAACCACGCCACGCTCGACGAGCTGCCGCCGAAGCTGCGTCGCGACCCGTTGAAGTTCGACGCCCCGCAGCTGCTGACGGTGCCCGACCTCTTCCCACCCGGCCTGCTCAACCGCGTGACCGGCAAGCTGTTCAGCGAGCTGTGGTACCGCAAGTCGCCCACCCGGTACGGTGCGATCCAGAACATCACCCAGTTCCTGCACCCGCTCGACATCGCGGGCGAGTGGAACCGGGTCTACGGGCCGCGCGGGTTCCTGCAGTACCAGTTCGTCGTTCCGCTGGAGCGCGGCGACGTGATCCGCACGGCCTTGGAGCGGATGAACGAGGCGGGTCAGGTGTCGGCGCTCAACGTGCTCAAGCGGTTCGGCGAGGGCAACCGGGCGCCGCTGTCATTCCCCCGCCCGGGCTGGACACTGTGCGTCGACATCCCCGTCGGCCCGGGGCTCGCCAAGCTCTGCGACGAGCTGGATGAGCTCGTGCTCGACGTGGGCGGGCGGCACTACCTGGCCAAGGAGTCACGCACCAGCGCCGAGGCCATCCGCCGCGGCTATCCGCGCCTCGACGAGTGGCGCAAGGTCCGCGACGCCGCCGACCCCCGTGGGATCTTCACGTCCGACATGTCCCGACGCCTGGAGCTGACGAACTAGATGATCGATGCCGTCGGAAATCCCCAGAGCATCCTGCTGCTGGGCGGGACGAGCGAGATCGGACTGGCCGTTGTGGAGGCGTTCGCGTCCGACCGGCCGCTGCGCGTGGTGCTCGCCGCCCGCCCGTCACCCCGGTTGGACGCGGCCCGGGCGCGACTCGAGACGCGTGGCTGCGCGGTCGAGACCGTCCCGTTCGACGCCCGCGCGCTCGACACCCACACCGACGTGATCAGCAAGGCGTTCACCGGCGGTGACATCGACGTCGCGATCGTCGCGTTCGGGCTGCTCGGCGACAACGAGCAGGCCTGGACCGACGTTGCCACCGCCGTCGAGCTCGCGCAGGTCAACTACACCGCGGCCGTCTCGGTCGGGGTGGTGCTCGCGGACCGGCTCGCGGCGCAGGGCCACGGGGCGCTGGTGGCGTTCTCGTCGGTGGCGGGCGAGCGCGCGCGGCGGTCCAACTTCGTCTACGGCTCCACGAAGGCCGGCATGGACGCCTTCTACTCGGGGCTGACCGAGGCCCTGCGGCCCTCCGGCGTCGGGGTGACTGTGGTGCGGCCCGGTTTCGTGCACACCCGGATGACCGAAGGCCTGAAGCCGGCGCCGCTGTCGACCACCCCCGAGGCCGTCGCGACGATGGTGGTCGACGCCGTGCGCACCCGCAAGGAACTGGTCTGGGCCCCCGCCCCGCTCCGGTTCGTGATGAGCGCCCTGCGCCATGTCCCCCGCGCGATCTTCCGCCGACTGCCTGTGTGACGACCGCAGAGTGACCACCCGGAGCGTGGTCACCGCCTGAGGTTGCCGCAGATGCGCGGCGTCGTGGACATCTCGCCGGTGCCGACATGGTCGTCCGGTCGGCGCTTTCCTGGTCGTCAAAGTCGTGAACTGGTGATCGGCACATCGTCGGACTCCCTCCATGTTCGGGAATCCCGGGGGGTCGCAACGGGTTGGCACGGTCATGGGTACTGCGATCGTCGCCACCGGGTTCGGTGGTCCCGAGGTTCTGAAGAGCGTCGAGTCCGAGGTCCGGGTACCGGGCGATCACGAGGTGACCGTCCGGATCCGGGCGATCGGGGTCAACCCCATCGATCACAAGCTCTACAGCGGCGCGTTCGGTAGCGACCCCGGCCGGCTCCCGATGCCGCTCGGCCTGGAGGCCGCGGGGGTCGTCACGGCCGTCGGAGCCGGTGCTACCACCCCGACCGGGCCGCTGAGCAGCGGCGACGAGGTGATCATCTATGGCGGTGGGGCCGATGGGCTCTACGCCACGGAGGTCACGGTGCCCGACGCCGCGCTGGTACCCAAGCCCGCCGAACTCGGCTGGGAGGCGGCGGCCGGACTTCTGCTCGCGGCTTCGACCGCCGTCCACCTGCTGACCGCCACCGCCGTGGCCGACGGGGACACCGTGCTCGTGCACGGCGTGTCCGGATCGGTCGGGCTCGCCGCGGCGCAGCTCGCCATCCACCGCGGCGCCCGCGTCATCGGCACCGCCGCTCCCGCGCGTCACGGGACGCTGCGCGAATACGGCATCGAGCCCGTGGCGTACGGCGCCGGGCTCGCCGACCGCGTCCGGGCCCTGGCGCCCGACGGGGTGACGGTCGCGCTGGACGCCGTCGGCACCGACGAAGCCGTCGACGTCTCCGTCGAGCTGGTGGCCGACCGCGACCGGATCGCCACGGTCGCCGGGTTCGCGCGGGGCGCCGAGGCCGGCATCAAGCTGCTGGGCGGCGGACCGGGGGCCGACGCGGGCACGGAGATCCGCGACCGGGCCCGCCGGGATCTGCCGCCGCTGGCGGCGTCGAAGATCCTCGACGTCGTCGTCAGCCGGACCTTCTCTCTCGCCGACGCGGCCGAGGCCCACCGCTTCGTCCTCGAGGGCCACGCGGGCGGCAAGGTTGTGCTGATCCCCTGACGATGATGACCATGCGCTACCAGCGGTCGAGGTGCAGCACCTGGTCGAGCGGCTCGCGCGCGGCCGGTTTGAACGTCTCACCCGTGTAGAGGGCGGCACACCCTGGCGCACGTTTGGGGGAATGCCGAGCAGCGTCGCGATCTCCTTCTCGTACCGCAGGTGCAGCGGTAGGAGGCGAATGCCGTTGCGTAGCACTCACCGATCTGCGAGAGCAAGAGTCATGTCCCGATCATGCCTCTCCCGGTGCCACGCACCCGGTCGAGCACTGCCCACCCCGTCGACGGGTGCGTGGTGCCGGGACCGGTGCGTGACGCGGGTGACGGTGCATCGGGGTGCCGCTGGGCGGCGGCCTAGGGTGGCGCGGTGCTTTCGACCGGACGAGCAGTCGCCCCGTTCGGGTCCGCAGCTCGCGACCGCCGGACCGCCGGCCGCTACGCCGTACTCGTGCCGGGCCTGTTCGCCGCACTGGCGGCCGTGGCGTTCCCGTTCCTGCCGGTGCAGCAGCCTCGGGTCGACTACGCCTGGACCGCCTCGGACGGCGCAGCCGCGATCCCGCTCATGCCCTACCAGCCGGTCGCGCTGACGGCCACGATCGAGTGCGACACGGCCCGCACGACGGGGATGCTGCTCTCGACCGTGCCGCCCCGGCCCGACCCGGCCGCCGTGCCGCTCGCCGGGCTGCGTCTGACCTCCGCCACCGGCTCCGATCCCACCGGCACCGATCCCACCGGCACCGATCCGACGGGCTCCACTCCCGCGGGCGCCGACGGCACGAGCTCCGGCAGCACGGGCAGGAGCGATACCGGCACCGCAGGCCCCGGGCGTAGCGGCGACGCGACGACCGACCGCACGGTGACCATCACCAGCGGGGGTGTGGAGCTCGGCGCGGTGGCGCTGCCGGCGGGCAGGTGCAGCCTGTCCGTGGCGTCCGACCCGCAGCGCACCGTCGTCCGCGTCGACGGCGAGACGGTCCTGGTCCACGAGGGCGACGTGCGACCGGCCGTCGCCGGCGCGTTCAGCTACGCGTCGTCGGGCGTCGAGCTGGCCCTGACCGCCGATACCCGCTTCCAGACCACGATCTCGCCGCTCAAGGCCACTGTCGGAGTGATCGCCGTGCTGGCGCTGCTGGGCATGTTCGTCGCCCTGCGCCGGGCCGACCGGGCAGCCACCGCCCGCGTCCGGCTGCTGCCCCAGCAGTGGTGGCGGCCACGCGGTGTGGACGTGGCCGTCGTGGCCCTGCTGGGCGTCTGGTGGCTGATCGGTGCGATCACCGTCGACGACGGCTACATCGCCGGCATCGTGCGCAGCCGCGGCGAGAACGGGCTGGTCGGCAACGTCTACCGGTGGCTCAACGCGCCCGAGGCCCCGTTCAGCTGGTTCTACGACCTCTACCACCTGTGGTCGCTGATCTCGTCGTCGACGCTGTGGATGCGGCTGCCGTCGACGCTGCTGGGCCTGCTGACCTGGGCGTTGCTCTCGCGGCTGGTGCTGCCGCGGCTGGGTGCGGCCGCCCACCGGCCGTGGGTGGCGGCGTTGGCGTTCGGCACCTGGTGGGTGCCGTTCAACCTGGGGCTGCGGCCCGAGCCGTGGGTGGCGGTCGGGGTGCTCGGAGTGTTCCTCGCCGTGGAGCGGGCGGTGGCGACGCGACGGCTCGTGCCCCTGGCCGTCGGGCTCGTCCTGGCCGGCGCCACCACCGCGGTGACGCCCGGCGGGCTGATCGCCTTCACACCGCTGCTCGCCGCGTCGGTGCCCGTGCTGCGGCTGCTGCGGGCGCGTCGCGACCTGGGGTGGTGGGCGGTGCTGGCCGCCGTCGGGGCCGCACCGGCGTCAGCGGTACTGCTGATGACCTACGACCAGAGCCTCGCCGGCGTGCTGGAGGCCACCCGGGTGCGGGCGCTGATCGGGGGTGGCGTCCAGTGGTACCAGGAAGCGCAGCGCTACGGCCTGCTGCTGGAGCCGGGCTCGTTCCAGGGCTCGATCGGACGGCGGGCCGCGGTGCTCGTGACGGTCCTGGCCGCGGCCGGGGCCCTGCTGCGGCGCCCGTCGGGGATCGCGCGCGGACCCGCCCGGCGGCTCGTCCTGTCCCTGCTGCTGGCCCTGGGCGTGATGACGTTCACCCCCACCAAGTGGACGCAGCACTTCGGCGATCTGGCCGGGCTGGGGGCGGCGGTACTGGTGGTCGGCGCCGCCGCGTGGTCGGCGGCGGCGCTGCGCGGTCGGCTGCCGACGTTCCTCGCGGGCGCGGGAGCCGCGGTCGCGGTCGCGGCACTCGTGCTCGCGGGGTACAACACCTGGCCGTACGCGTCGGGGTGGTTCGTCCCGGCATTCTCGACGGTGGCGCCGCAACTGTTCGACATCCCGCTCGCCACGATCTTGCTGGCGGTGGGCGCGACGGTGGTGGGCGGGCTGCTGGCGCGCACCGCGTGGCGCCGGGCCGCCGGCGCCCCGGTCGGCGACGTGCCACGGCGGATGCCCGGACCCGTCCCCGTCCTCGCCACCCTGCTGGTGGTGGTGCTGGGCCTGCAGGTGCTCGGTCTCGGGCGGGTGGCCCTGGAACACCGCGACAGCTACACGCTCGCGTCCGACTCGCTGGCGACGCTGCGCGGCGAGCCGTGCGGGCTGCAACCGCTGCTGTCGGTGGAGACCGACCCCGTCGCCGGGCTGCTGCCCTCCCGCACCGTACCCGCCGTACCCACCGAGCGACCGGTCGATGTCGGGGGGCGCACGCTGCCCGGCATCGCCGTCGCCGGCACCGTCACCACCGCCTGGTTCGCCATCGACGCCGCCGCGCTCACGGCGACGCCACCGGGGGCCGGGCCGCCGTCCGGGCGGCTCGGCGAATCGGGCGCCGCGTTGCCGGTGGTCGTCACGACGTCGGGCCGAACCCGCGCCGGGGACCTGCTGGCCGTCGAGTTCGGCGACGCGACCGGCACCGTCCTGGATCGACAGCCGATCACCGCGGACAGCGACGAGCCCCGCGACGTCCGTCGGGTCGCGCCGCCAGGGGCCAAGTCGGTGCGCCTGGTCGTCGACGCGACGGCCGGCACCCCGGCTCTGGTCACCCTGCCCCGGGTGCCGCGGCTGACGCCGATGGCGCAGCTCCTGCCGCCCGGCAGCACCGCGATCCTCGACTGGCCCGTCGCGTTCCTGTTCCCCTGCCTGACCCCCGAGCCCCTCGCACTGGGCACCGCCGGTCTGGCGCCGTGGCGCATCGGCACGCCTGCCGGCGATCCGGCCGCCGGCATCACCTACTCCCCGGGCTTCGGCGGTTCCTTCGCCGCGCCCCGGCTGCTGGTCACCGAGCAGCGGATGGCCACCTACCTGGCCGGCGACCCGGTGCGCGACGCCGCCCAGCTCTACCGGTGGACGCCGGTGCAGGAGCTGGCGCGCCCGGACCCGATCGTGACAGGGCGCAGCGTGCCGGGCTGGGAGAGGGACGGCCGCGCGAGCGTGCCCGGGCTCGATCCCGTCGGGTGACCCGCTCCCCGTTCGTATGCACCGGGGCAGCACAATGATCCGCATGCTTCGCACACCGGACACCACGGCCGGCTCGGTGCAGGACGCACCCGAGCGGCCGAGGCTCGATCTCGACCGGATCGTCGCCCAGCGCGGCCTGTTCTTCGGGCCCTCGGTGCTCGTCCCCGAGGACCTCTACTCGCGGGTCGAGCGGGGTATGGCGCGGCGCGAACGCACCCGCGTCGAGCTGACCGCGGGTGCGACGGTGTCCACCAACACCTACTTCGGACGCTTCCACGCCACGTACTGGCAGCGGTGGACAGCCGTGCCGGACGTCGAGGTGGAGTGCGTGGTCACGGGGTCGGGTCGGGTGCGGCTGATGGCGTCGGACACCAACAAGGTCTGGCGCATCGTCGACGCCTTCGACATCCGCGACGCCGTCGGCGAGGCCGTCCGGCTGGTCGGGGCGGTCGACCGATTCGTCGACGGTGGCGGCATGTGGCTGGAGATCACCACCGAGACGGGCGAGCTCACCGTCTCCGACGTCCGGTGGACCGTCGCAGCGTCCCGGCCCAAGGCCCGCACCGACGTCACGATCTGCACCTACAACCGGGTCGAGGAGTGTCTCAACACGCTGCAGGCCCTGGCGGACGACCAGGAGGCGCTGACCAGCATCGGCGTGGTGCAGGTCGTCGACCAGGGCAGCGACCCGCTCGAGTCGCGCCCGCGCTTCCTCGAGATCTCCGCGGCGCTCGGCGAGCGGCTGCGCTATGTCCGCCAGCCCAACCTGGGCGGCGCGGGCGGGTTCACCCGGGGCCTGTTCGACGCCACCGCGGGCGACGTGGCCGGGCACTCCGACGTCCTGCTGATGGACGACGACGTCCTGCTCGAACCCGAGATCCTCGTGCGCCTCACCGGGTTCGCGGCCAGCACCAGCCACCCGACGATCGTCGGCGGGCAGATGCTCAACCTGCTGCACCCGGGCCACGTGCACATCTCCGCCGAGTACGCCGACCCGGAGAACCTGCAGGTCGGGATCGCCATGCCCGGGGCGCTGCGGGAGGCATACCTGCTCGGGCTCGACGAGCGGCAGCTCCCGATCAACCAGGAGCGGCGCGTCGACACCGAGTACAACGGCTGGTGGTCGTGTCTGATCCCGGCGTCGATCGTGCGCGCGATCGGCTACCCGCTGCCACTGTTCTTCCAGTGGGACGACATCGAGTACGGCTATCGCGCCCGCGCGCACGGCTACCCCACCGTCACCCTGCCCGGAGCCGGCGTGTGGCACGCCGACTTCGGGTGGAAGGACTGGGACGAGTGGCACCGCTACTTCAACTTCCGCAACGGATTGATCACCGCCGCCCTGCACACCGGCTTCTCCCGCCGCACGATCGTGCGGCGCGTCGGGCTGCTGCTCTCGCAGTACCTCGTCGCGATGCACTACGGGCTGGCGGCCACGCTGATGAAGGCCGTCGAGGACTTCCTGGAGGGCCCGGAGATCCTGCGGGACGGCTCCGCGGCGGCCGCCGCAGAGATCCGGCGCATCCGCTCCGCGTACCCGGAGACGGTCGTGCGGCCGATGCCGGAGCTGGTCCGGGACGTGCCGGACTTCCGCGACACCCGCATCGTCCGCGATCACGGGACACCCGGCAGCGAGACCCTGACGTGGTTCAAGCGCGTCGCATTCCTCGCCACCGACCGCGCTCCGCACGAGGTCGGATTCGTGCCGGCCGGGGATGCACACTGGTGGCACGTCTCGACGTTCCGGCGGGCGGTCGTGACCGACATGGGCGAGACGGGCTACCGCCTGCGCACCCGCGACCGCGCCGTGGCCGCGGACCTGGCCAAGCAGGGCGTCCGGCTGCTGCGCCGATTCGCGGCCGACGGTCCGGCGGCGGCGGCGGCCTACCGAGAGCGGATGCCGGAGCTCACCAGCCGCGCGAACTGGGCGCGGCTCTACGACATCGACGAGAACGGCGACGATCGCCGGTAGGCGGACGGCGGACGGCGGACGGCCACGTGCTCACACCGCGGCCGGACGGCGTCCCGTGCCGAGCGGCGAGCCCACTTCGCACGCCGTCGGCCCACCTCGCGTAGGGCCGGAGGGTGCGAGGTGGACCTCGGGTGTGCGAGGTTCTAGCGGGAGCGGTCGAAGACCTCGCGGGCCCAGGCCTCACGACTCGTGAGCTCTGGTAGGGCCTCGCGGTAGCGGCGGCGCAGCTCCGGCCATCGCCGGCCGATCTCGCGGAGCTGCGACAGCGACTGCGCGAGCATCGAGCGGAACAGTGCAGGGTCGCGACGGCGGAACGTCACGCCCCGCCCGTCGGGGGTGGATACGGTGGCGGAGTCGAGGCGCGAGAGCACGAACCACTGCGCCTGCCGCGACGGGACGTTGCGCTGCGGCACTCCGCGGTGGGCGGGATCGGGAGCGCGGAGGTTGTGCACGACGCTGCGAACCAGGCCCTTGGCGATCGCGAACTTCTTCGTCGGGGGCTCGGGGAACACCTGGGCGGCCAGGGCGTTGAGGTCCGACAGCGGCACCTGCGTGGCCGAGTCGAGGGGACGGCCGTCGTCGTACTCCGCACGTTTCGCCCGCACCTGCCCGAGCACGGTCGGGAGCGACGCGAACAGCGCCTGCGGCCCGGCCAGGAAGTCGCGCAGCGCCATCTCCTGCAGTGCCACCGCCGAGTACTCCATCAGCAGAAGGTGCCGCACCGTCCGCTTGACGGTGTCGAGCAGCAGCGCGCGCGGGTTGTCCGGACCGTGCAGCGCCGCGGCGACGTACCGGTTGCGATAGTGGAAGTAGGCCTGCCAGTCGCTGGTGTCGTCCTTCTCCAGGAACGACATGTGCCAGATCGCGATGCCCGGCACCGTGGCCGTGCGGTAGCCGCGGGAACGGGCGCGCAGGCCGTACTCGGCGTCGTCCCACTTGATGAACAGCGGCAGCGGCAGGCCCAGGTCCTCGGCGACGACCCGCGGGATCAGGCACATCCACCACGCGTTGTAGTCGACGTCGGTGCGCCGGTGCAGCCACGGGGTCTGGCGCAGGGTGTGCTCCGACAGGTCGGTGTGCGGCTCGGTGCCCGGGGCGTTGCGCCACAGGAACGCGTTGCGGTCGACGACCTCCCCCATGGTGGACAGCTGCGAGCGCGCCTGCAGCGACAGCATCTGCCCGCCGACCAGCATCGGCTCGCGGCTGTATCGGGAGAACGCGACTGCGCGGAGCACCGAGTCGGGCTCCAGCAGGATGTCGTCGTCCATGTAGAGGATCTGCTCGCAGCCGGTGCTCGGCCCGTCCTCGTCCCGGCGCAGCGCCTCGTACATGATCCGGGCGTAGCCACCCGAACCGCCGAGGTTGGGCTGGTCGATGATCCGCAGCTTGTCGCCCAGCTTCGCGGCCACCTCGGCGAAGCCGTCGGCGTCACGGACCTTCTTCGTGCCCTGGTCGGGGATGATCACCGCGACGACGGTGTCCAGGACCAACGGGTCCTCGGCGATCGCGTTCAGCGTGGTCACGCAGTCGGCGGGGCGGTTGAACGTCGGCATGCCGACGGTGACCGCGGCCGGCACGGGCGACTCCTCCGAGGCGTACCAGCCGCCGTGGACCAGGGCCAGCTCGCCGGACTCGGTGGTGAGGTCGAACCAGTACCAGCCGCCGTCCTCGAACGGGCGCAGGTCCAACAGCAGGTCGAGGTCGAGCACGCCGTCCACCACCTCGCCGCCGACGAAGATGTGCGAGCCGTCAGCCTTCGTGCGGTAGACGTCGACCCGTCCGCTGCCCGAGAGCCGCAGCCTCAGGTGCACCTCGGTGAGGTGCGACCAACGCCGCCAGTAGCCCGCGGCGAACGCGTTGAAATACGCCCCGAACGACACCTCGCTCTGCTCGGGCACGAGCGCGGATGTCCGCGAGGTGACACGCAGCTTGCGTGCGGTGGCGGCCGTGCCGAGCAGTTGCACCTCGCGCGGCGGAGCGGCACCGGGGAGCGGCGGCGGGGTCGTCAGCCGCAGCGCGGTGCGCTCGTCGAGGTAGAGGGCGCGCACGCTCATCGGGTCGCCCGAGCGCGGCAGGATCACCCGCTGCAGCAGACCGGGGGAAGAGGTCACGCGCCGGGGGTCGGCCGAGGTGGTCGTAGCGGCGGTGGTCGTCAAGATGCGTACCTCGGTGATCTCGGATCGTGGTCGGAGCGGTACGACCGAGGGTAGTGCCGTGACCCGCGTCACCATCGAGGAGTGCCGTGCGCCCGCTCGGGAGGTGGGAGCTTCCGTCCTTCGGTCAGGCGGCCGGAGTGATCGTGATCAGGTCGTTGGAGACAGGAGCGATGCTGTAGCCGCACGCGCCGCCGCTGGGCCGGGCCGGGCCG
>JAYSXW010000243.1:0-4332 GCA_043716935.1 Pseudonocardia sp. | reverse complement strand
ACCGTGCCGGCCGTGATTCCGCCCGCGTTGCTCGACGACGTCGGCAAGGCGATCGTCGAGCAGCTCCAGCAGGACGGACGCCGTCCCTACGCCAGACGACCACCGCACCGGAAATCGTCACCGCAACCGACACCGCCCCCGACCACACCTCCCGGGGCACGCCGCACAACGACGCGGCGCGCGACCACCTGTGGATGCACTTCACCCGCCACTCCACCCACGAGGCCGGCGGCGCGGTGCCGATCATGGCGCGCGGCGAGGGCTGCTACGTGTGGGACACCGCCGGCCGCCGCTACCTCGACGGCCTCTCAGGCCTGTTCACGGTGCAGGCCGGACACGGACGGCGCGCGCTGGCCGAGGTCGCGGCGCGGCAGGCGTCGGAGCCGGCGTTCTTCCCGCTCTGGTCCTACGCGCACCCCGCCGCGATCGACCTGGCGGAGCGCCTGGCCGCCTACGCCCCCGGCGACCTCAACCGCGTCTTCTTCACGACCGGCGGTGGCGAGGCCGTCGAGAGCGCATGGAAGCTCGCCAAGCAGCACTTCAAGCTGACGGGCAAGCCGACCAAGCACAAGGTCATCAGCCGGGCGATCGCCTACCACGGGACCCCGCAGGGTGCGCTCGCGATGACGAGCATCCCCGAGATGCGGGCGCCGTTCGAGCCGCTCGTGCCCGGCGCGTTCAAGGTGCCCAACACCAACGCCTACCGCGGCCCCGAACATCTCGAGGGCGATCTCAAGGCGTTCGGTCGGTGGGCGGCGGACCGCGTCGAGGAGGCGATCCTGTTCGAGGGCGCCGACACCGTCGCGGCGGTGTTCGTCGAGCCCGTGCAGAACGCCGGCGGCTGCTTCCCGCCGCCGCCCGGGTACTTCGAGCGGCTTCGCGAGATCTGCGACGCCCACGACGTCCTGCTCGTGTCCGACGAGGTGATCTGCGCGTTCGGGCGGATCGGCAGCATGTTCGCCTGCGACGACTTCGGCTATGTCCCCGACATCATCACCTGCGCCGAGGGCATGACGTCGGGCTACTCGCCGATCGGCGCGATGATCGCGAGCGAGCGGCTGTTCGAGCCGTTCAAGTCCGGCACCACGAGCTTCCTGCACGGCTACACCTTCGGCGGCCACCCGGTATCCGCGGCCGTCGCGATGGCGAACCTCGACATCTTCGAGCGCGAGGGACCCAACGCCCACGTCAAGGAGTACTCGCCGGTGCTGCGGGCGACCCTGGAGTCGTCGCTGGAGCTGCCCATCGTGGGCGACGTCCGCGGCGAGGGCTTCTTCTTCGGCATCGAGCTGGTCAAGGACAAGGTCACCAAGGAATCGTTCGACGACGACGAGTCCGAGCGGCTGCTGACGGGGTTCCTGTCCAAGGCGCTGTTCGAGAGCGGTCCCTACTGCCGCGCCGACGACCGCGGCGACCCCGCCATCCAGCTCGCCCCGCCGCTGGTGGCCGGGCCCGCGCAGTTCGCCGAGATCGAGCAGACCCTGCGTGGGGTGTTGACCGAGGCGTGGAGCCGCTTGTAAATGCACCACAGGTTGCCGACGGTCACCGAATGCAAGGAGGCCGGCGTGACGACGACGCTAATATCTCACCTTAGGGTTGGAGCGGCAGCGTGTCGCCCGTGACACACCGGCACCCGCAGCTCCCGTTCCAGTGACGCCCGGCCTCGACCGGGCGTTGCGGCCGCAGCAGAACGTCACTCCCCGTGAAGGACAGCCGGTGACCCGTCGTACCCCTCGCTCCTCGATTCAGACCGCTCGCGTGGCTGCGCTGCCTCCTGAGATCCGCTCGGTCGTGGCGTCGCTGCAGGGCGGCCGGCTGTCGCGGCGCTCGGCGCTGCGGGGCGCGGGCGCCCTGGGTCTGGGCGCGTTCCTCGCGGCCTGCGGCACCACCGCTCCCGGTGCCGCCGGAGGCGCCACCACGTCGGCCGCAGCAGGTCCCGCGACCGCAGCGGACGTCTCGGACACCGACAAGAAGGTCGACTGGGCGAACTGGACGCTCTACCTCGACTACGACGACGCCACCAAGACCTACCCCTCGCTGGAGGCGTTCAAGACCCAGACCGGCCTGGAGGCCACCTACAGCGAGGACATCGAGGACAACGACAGCTACTACGGCAAGATCCAGGGCCAGCTCGCCGGGGGCCAGGACATCGGCCAGGACATCGTCGTCCTCACCGACTGGATGGCCGCCCGCATGATCACCATGGGCTTCACGCAGGAGCTCGACGCCGCGAACGTCCCGAACGCGAAGAACCTGCTCGCGTCGCTGCAGGACGTCGACTTCGACCCGGGCCGCAAGCACACGCTGACGTGGCAGTCGGGCTTCGCCGGCGTCGCGTGGAACAAGGCCGAGGTCCCCGGTGGCATCCGAACGGTCTCCGACCTGTGGAAGCCCGAGCTCAAGGGCCGTATCGATGTGCTCAGCGAGTGGCGCGACACCATCGGCCTGATCATGTCCGAGCAGGGCGTGGACATCAGCGGCGCGTGGGGATCGGCGGAATACGGCAAGGCCATCGAGGTGCTGCAGGAGCAGATCGGGTCCGGCCAGATCCGGCAGGTCAAGGGCAACTCCTACAAGGAGGACCTGATCTCCGGCGACGCCGTCGCAGTGATCGGCTGGTCGGGTGACATCACCCAGATCAACGCCGAGAACGACGACAAGTGGGAGTTCGCGATCCCCGAGTCCGGGGGCACGCTGTTCAGCGACGACATGATGGTGCCGATCGGGTCGCGTCACAAGAAGAACGCCGAGACGCTGATGAACTACTACCTCGACCCGGTGGTGGCGGCGCAGGTGGCGGCCTACGTCAACTACATCTGCCCGGTGGAGGGCGCCCAGGCCGAGCTGGCGAAGACCGACCCGGAGCTGGCCGCCAACACGAGCATCTTCCCCGACGAGGCGACGCTGAAGACCGTCAAGCTCATCCGGACCCTCACCGCCGACGAGGACCGCGAGTTCAGCGGCACGTTCTCCACCGCGGTCGGTACCTGAGGTGGCCGCACCCGGGCCAGGCCAGGGCCGCGATCCTGAACGGCACGGCGATCCTCAACGGCGGGGCGACCTGGAACTGCGCGGCGACCTGGAGCTCCGCGGCGTCACCAAGACCTTCGGGGACTTCGTCGCGGTCGACGACCTGTCACTGACGATCCCGTCCGGCTCGTTCTTCGCGCTGCTGGGCCCGTCGGGCTGCGGGAAGACCACGACCCTGCGGATGGTGGCGGGCCTGGAGCCGACCACGACCGGGCAGGTGCTCATCGGCGGCCGGGACGTCACCGGGACCCGGGCGCACGAGCGCCCGGTGAACACGGTGTTCCAGAGCTACGCGCTGTTCCCGCACCTCGACGTCGTCGAGAACGTCGCCTTCGGGCTGCGTCGCCGGCGCGTCGCCGATGCGGCCGACCGGGCCATGGGTGCGCTCGATCTCGTCGAACTGCGCCACCTCGCCCGGCGCCGGCCCGCGCAGCTCTCCGGCGGTCAGCAGCAGCGGGTGGCCCTGGCCCGGGCGGTGGTCAACAACCCGGCGCTGCTGCTGCTCGACGAGCCGCTCGGGGCTCTGGACCTCCAGCTGCGCCGCCAGATGCAGGTGGAGCTCAAGCGCATCCAGCACGAGGTGGGCCTCACGTTCGTGCACGTCACCCACGACCAGGAGCAGGCCATGACGATGGCCGACACCGTCGCGGTGATGAACGCGGGACGGATCGAGCAGATGGGCCCGCCGCACGAGCTCTACGACCGGCCGAGCACCGAGTTCGTCGCGAACTTCCTCGGCCGCTCCAACCTGGTGCCCGGCACGGTCGTCGACGACCACGGCGGCGTGCTCGGCGTCGACGTGGCGGGCGCGCGGGTGCAGCTGCCCCGCGAGCGTGCGTCCGTCCGTGACGGGGAGGTGCAGGTCGGATTCCGGCCCGAGAAGGTGCACCTGGTGGCGGCGCACGGCGACGTGCCCGCCGGAACCAACGTGCTGGGCCCGGGCACGGTCTCCGACGTGTCGTTCTGCGGGGTGAGCACCGAGTACCTCGTCGAGGTCGCGGGACTGGGTCGGATGAGTGTCTTCGCCCAGAACCTCGACGTCGACGTCAGCCCCGTGGTCGGGGAGCAGGTCCGACTGGCCTGGCAGCCACGCCACACGTTCGCGTTGCCCGCTCGCGCCGCGGCCCCGGTCGTCGACGCCGTTCCGACCCGTCCCTTGGAAGGAGCCCGGTGAACGGGCCTGCGAGCGAACCATCGACACATTGCTCCGCGATGGGCGCGACCGACCGCAGCGAGGGAGTGCAGGGAGTATCGCGCCGGCGCCGGCGCTGGCGAGCCCGGCGACGGAGCCGACGCACGGGG
>JAYSXW010000242.1:0-1461 GCA_043716935.1 Pseudonocardia sp. | reverse complement strand
GACCGGCGGCTTCACCGACGCCGAGACCGCCGCCCGGGTGGGCGAGTACGTCGTCACCGACCAGCTGCGGGAGGCGTTCCGCGAGGCGCTGTCGGTGGTGCGCTCCGCCGTCCGCGACGGCCACTCGCACGCCGCCTACCTGCACGGATCGTTCGGATCCGGCAAGAGCCACTTCCTCACCGTGCTGCACGCGGTGCTCAACGACGACCCCGCCGCGCGCGCCAAGCCCGGGCTGCAGCCGGTGATCGCCGAGCACGACGAGTGGCTGCGCGGCAAGAAGTTCCTGATGGTGCCCTACCACCTCATCGGCGCCACCGACCTCGACGCGGCGATCCTCGGCGGCTACGTCGCCACCGTCCGGGCGCTGCGCCCCGAGGCGAAGGTGCCGCCGGTCTACCGCTCCGACGCGATGCTCGACGACGCGCGACGGCAGCGCGGGTTCCTCGCCGACGACGCCGCGTTCGCCCGCTGGCTCGGTGACGACGGGCCCGGCTCCGCGGGCGGCGTCGAGGATCTCGACGTCATCGGCGGTGCCTCCGCCGGCGGGTGGACCGGCGCCGAGCTCGACGCCGCGTTCACCGCGGGCCCGGGCAGCGCGGCGCGGCGTGCGCTGGAGTCGGCGCTGCTGTCGGGGCCGATGTCGGCGTACGCGCGCGGAGCCACCGGCGACGCCGACGCGTTCGTGCCGTTGGAGAACGGGCTGTCGGTGATCGCGCAGCACGCCCGCGACCTCGGCTACGACGGCCTGATCCTGTTCATCGACGAGCTGATCCTGTGGTTGCAGGCGCACATGAGCAACCAGGAGTTCGTCAACACGCAGGTGAGCAAGCTGGTGAAGCTCATCGAGTCCGGGGTGGCCGACCGCGCCCTGCCGATCGTCTCGTTCATCTCGCGGCAGCGTGACCTCACCAAGCTGGTGGGCGAGGACGTCACCGGGGCCGACGTGAAGAACCTCGAGGCGCAGGTCGGCTACCTCGCCGAGCGGTTCGACGTGGTCAACCTCGCCGACGGCAACCTGCCGGCCATCGTCCGGGAACGGGTGCTCAAACCCCGCCCCGGCACGGAACACCTGCTCGACGAGGCGTTCGCCTCCATCTCCTCGACCCGGGCCGCCGACCGCGACGTGCTGCTCGACGCCACCGGCGCCACCGGGGCCACGTGGGACGACTTCCGCAGCGTCTACCCGCTCTCGCCGGCCCTGCTCAACGTCCTGGTGGCCCTCTCAGGCGCCCTGCAGCGCGAACGCACCGGGCTGAAACTGCTGCAGGAGATGCTCTTCCGGCGCCGTGACGACATGGTCCTCGGGCAGCTCATCCCGCTCGGCGACCTGTGGGACGTGCTCGCCGACGGCTCCACCGAGGCGTTCACCGACAAGCTGCGCCGCGAGGCCACCGCCGCGCACCGCTTCCACACCCGGATCGTCGCGCACCTGTTGGCCCGGTACGGCAGCGAGACCGATCC
>JAYSXW010000241.1:0-1462 GCA_043716935.1 Pseudonocardia sp. | reverse complement strand
TGGAGGGCTGGCCCGCCGTCTCCGACGACTCCCTGCTCGCCGACCCCGACCGCTGGTGGACCGGCCCGTTCACCCGCGCCCGCTCCCGCGCCGACCTGGCCCGCATCGACGCCGCGCCCGTGCTGCGCAGCCTGCTCGACTGGCGCCACGCCGCCGACCTCGAAGCGCTGGCGCCCGAGCGGGTCACCGTGCCGTCCGGATCACAGGTGACGCTGGACTGGTCGGGCGACCAGCCTGTCCTCGCCGTCCGCCTGCAGGAGATGTTCGGAGCGACGACCACCCCGACGGTCGCGGGCGGGCGGCTCCCGGTCCTCGTGCACCTGCTCTCGCCCGCCGGTCGCCCCGTCGCTGTCACCGTCGACCTCACCTCGTTCTGGGCCACCGGCTACCCGCAGGTCCGCGGCGAGCTGCGCGGTCGCTACCCCGCACACGCCTGGCCCGACGACCCACTGACCGCAGCGCCCACCCGGCGGGTCAGGGCACGACGGTGACGAGCCACGGCGCCGGCGCCGGTGGCCGGCCCACCCGACCGTCACGTCGGGGTCGGCGCCACGTCGTCGAACAGGTGTTCTATCCTCACGCTCGATGTGCCGCATCCGCCACCGAGAGGGAACACATGACCAGGTCGAGCAGCAAGGACATTCCTCCGGCACCCGACGCCCCGGCACCCGACGCCCCGGCATCCGACGCCGTAGCACCCGACGCCGCGGCGGTGGTCGATGATCCAGCGGACAGCCCCGCCGTGGACGCTGCCGGAACCGAGCCCGAGAAGCGGCGCCGCGGCCGTCCGAAGGGCTCCATGGCCCGGACCACCCGCACGGTCGAGCTCACCCTCACCGTGAGCGGCACCGCCGACGGCGAGTGGCAGGCCGAGCTCAAGCAGGGCACCGCGTGGCTGCAGCGCGGCCTGCCCGTCACCGCCGCCGCGGTGTCCAGGGCCGCCGCGGAGCTGCACGTCTTCCTCGCCGAGCCGATCGACGCCGTCATCGGCGCCGCCCGCGAGCAGCGGGCCGCCCGGGTCGCCGCGCTGGAGGCCGAGCTGGAGCAGGCTCGCAAGGCCGTGCTGGAGATGGAGTAGCAGCCCGTAGGCTGCGTGAGTGTCCATCGACCCCACCGAGCTGCGGACGTGCCTGCGGGTCCTCGCCGAGGTCGAGTCACTGGCGCCCGAGCATCCCGACGCGGTGCGGGTCCGGCGAGCCACCGCCGGCATCTACAAGGCCGTGAAGCTGGCCCGCCGGGCCGCGAAGCGGGACGCGGAACTGGCCGCGGACGGCGCCGTGACGGCGGCCACCGCCACCGGCGCCCCGGGACGCATCGACGACGAGACGGCCGGGATCCCGCTCGCGTCCAACGCGCCGGGTGCGTCGGCGGGGCGGCTGACACGCTCTCGCGCCTGCTACACCTGCAAGAACCGCTACCAGGACGTCGACGCTTTCTACCACCAGCTCTGTCCGCCGTGTGC
>JAYSXW010000025.1:0-19346 GCA_043716935.1 Pseudonocardia sp. | reverse complement strand
TGATTCCGCCGCCGAGCGGGCGGCCGTCGACCGAGCGCTGGTCCGGACGTTCGGGTTCGGCCGTCCCGACGCCGAGCGGGTCGAGCTCGAGGCACCCGACGGAGTACCGGCGTCGCCACCGGATGATGGCGTCGCGCAGCCCGTGCGGTTCCGGGCCGTCGGGCGGGACGGGCGGCCGGTGCCGGGCGCCGCGGTGGCGTTGCTCGACGATCACGGCCGGGAGGCCGCCACCTCCGTCGCCGGTGCCGACGGTCACGGGGAGCTGCGGGCACCGCGCACTGGCGCCTACGTCCTGGTGTCCACCGCTCCGGGCCATCAGCCCAGCGCCGTCGCGCTGGCTGTCGGCGGCGCTCCGGTCGACGCGGAGCTGCTGCTCGCCCGCTCGGCCACGGTGCACGGAGTCGTGCACGGGGAGGACGGTGCCGTCGTCGGGGCCCGGCTGACGCTCCTGCAGGACGGCGAGATCGTGGAGGCCGGGTCGACGGGGACCGACGGGGGCTACCGCCTCACCGATCTGGCTGTGGGCCGCTACGGGCTGTCGGTCACCGCGCCGGACTACGAACCCGCGACCGCGTTGCTCGACCTGAACGGCGGCGCCGACCGGCGCCACGACGTCGAACTCCTCCCCGCCGGGCTGCCCCTCGGTGACGGCGATGGCCCGGTCCGGGTCGATCTCGACGACCTCGCCCACGACCTCCTGATGGACGTCCGATGACCGGCGAGCACGTCGAGGGCAGGCTCGTCGGAGCCCGCAGCGTAGAGCTTTACTGGCAGGGTTGGCTGCCGTCCGATCCGACCGGGGTGGTGCTGCTGTGCCACGGCCTCGGCGAGCACTCCGGCCGCTACGGGAACGTCGTCGACGCCCTGGTGCCCGACGGGTGGGCCGTGTACGGCGTCGATCATCGTGGGCACGGCCGTTCCGGTGGCCGACGGGCCCATCTCGACGTCTACCCCGACTGGCTCGCCGACTTCGACACGTTCCGGACGGCCGTCGTGGCCCGCCATCCCGGCCTGCCGGTGTACCTGCTCGGCCACAGCATGGGCGGCCAGATCGCGCTGGCCTACGCCCTGGACCACCAGGCCGTGCTGCAGGGGCTGGTCCTCTCGGCGCCCGCCCTCGCGAGCAACGCCGTGCCGAAGGCGGCCGTTCCGGTACTGCGCGGCCTGGCCCGGATCGCCCCCACGCTGCGGCCGGCCGGCATCGACTCGACGAAGATCAGCAAGGACCCCGCGGTGGTGGCCGCGTACCAGACCGATCCGTTGGTGCACCACGGCAACCCGACGCTGGCGCTCTCGTCGGCACTGTTCGGGCAGTTCGACGGGCTGATCGAACGCTCGCGGGTGTTGACGCTGCCCGTCCTGCTCCAGCACGGCTCCCTCGACGAGCTCACCGACCCGGCGGGCACCCGACGGCTGGAGGCGGCCAGCGGCTCGCCGGACCAGACCGTCCACTGGTACGAGGGCCTCTGGCACGAGATCTACAACGAACCGGAGTGCGACGGACCGCTCGCCGATCTACGTGCCTGGCTCACCGCGCACCGCCGAGTTTCCTGAGATTTGCCGGGTGTGCCGACATTTGCGGGGGTAAGGTCCGGTTTCTCCCGGGTGGTGGGACGGGGTGGCTGCCGGAGTACCCGTTGTGGTCCGATGTGGTCATGCCGCCCGCCGCCTTCCTCGGAGAGATCTGGGGCTGCCGTCGCGCGGACCACTTCGACCAGTGCTGTCGCCCGAGCTGACGTCTGGAGTCGTCTGCTCGCCCCGTGACCACTGGAGTAACGCTGTGCTCGTGCACGCCTCGCGCCCCCTGCGCGTCGCCAGTCCCACCCCGTTCGACCTGGACGATCTGACCGCGCTCACCCGAGAGGTCGCCACCGAGGTGCGCTGCGGCGCCCATCAGGTCGTGATCGACCCCGCCCGTCGCTGGTACCGACTGCTGCGCGGCGACGATTTCGTCGACGTCTGGCTGATCAGCTGGGCCACCGAACAGACCGCGGAGCTGCACGACCACGGTGGCTCGCTCGGCGCGCTCACGGTCGTCTCGGGGAGCCTCGTGGAACACCGCTGGGCCGGTGACGGCCTGCGCACCCGACGGCTGCGCGCCGGCCACGGCGCGGGCTTCCCGCTCGGCTACGTGCACGACGTCGGGAATCCGGCGCCGGTGCCCGCGGTCAGCGTCCACGCCTACTCGCCGCCGCTCTCGGCGATGTCGTACTACGCGATCGACACCGACACCCGGCTCCGCCGCACCCGCAGCGAGCTGGTGGGATCGGGGTCGTCGGAGGGAGTGGGATGACCACAGTGGACGACCTGCTGGCCGCCGCCCGGGCCCGGCTGGACCGGCCCGACCCGCACCGCGCGACGACGATGGTGGACGCCGGAGCCGTGCTCGTCGACACCCGGCCCGGCTGGCAGCGCGAGCAGGAGGGCGAGCTGCCCGGCGCCCTGCTCATCGAGCGCAACCACCTGGAGTGGCGTCTCGACCCCACCTCCGACGCCCGTATCCCCCAAGCCGTCGACCATGACGTCACGTGGATCGTCGTCTGCTCGGAGGGCTACAGCTCCAGCCTCGCCGCCGCGTCGCTCCACGACATCGGCCTGCACCGGGCCACCGACCTCGCCGGCGGCTACCGGGCCTGGAAGCGGGCCTTCGACCCGTCGTGAGTGGTCAACGGTGCCCTGGACCGTCGATCTGTCACGGGCGGCGGAGCCGCTGGTCAGGCGAACGCACCGATACCGGTGATGTCGCGGCCGACGATGAGGGTCTGCATGGTCTCGGTGCCCTCGAAGGTGTGGATGGCCTCGATGTCGGCCCAGTGCCGCACCACGTGGTGCTCCAGCAGGATGCCGTTGCCGCCCAGGAGGTCGCGGGCCTCCGCGAGGATCTTCCTGGCGGTGCGGGTGTTGTGCATCTTCGCCAGCCCGGCGACGGTGGGGGACAGGCGGCCGGCGTCGGCGAGGCGTCCGAGCTGCATACAGTAGAGCTGCATCGACGTCAGGTCGGCCAGCATGTGCACGAGCCGCTGCTGCACGATCTGGAACGAGGCGAGTGGCTTGCCGAACTGCTGGCGGGCCATCGCGTAGCGCATCGCGGCGTCGTAGCCGGCGGTCGCGTGCCCCAGCGCCATCCAGGCGCAGATGCCGCGGGTGTTGGCCAGGACCTTCCCGCAGTCCCGGAACGACCGGGCGTCGACCAGTCGGTTCTCGTCCGGGACGCGGACACCGGTCAGCGTGATGTCGGCCTGCCAGACCGATCGCAGCGACACCTTCCCCGTGATCACGCTCGCCTCGTACCCGTCGGTCGGGGTCTCGACGACGAAGCCGAGAACATCGCCCGAGTCGGCGTCACGTGCCCACACGACGACGAGATCAGCGATGGTGCCGTTGCCGATCCACCGTTTGACGCCATCGAGGATCCAGTGGTCCCCATCTCGACGGGCGGTGCTGGCCAGCGCGATCGAGTCGGAGCCGTGGTCGGGCTCGGTGAGGGCGAACGCGCCGATCTTCTCCAACGTCGACATCTGCGGCAGCCACCGCTGCTGCTGTTCCTCCGACCCGCACATCGCGACCGACTGCATCGCCAGCCCCGCGTGGACGCCGAGGAACGTGCCGAGCGAGCCGTCGCCGCGGTGCAGCTCCATGTGCACCAGCCCGCACGCCATCGGGCTCATCCCGGCGGCACCGTGGCCGTGGATGTCCTCCCCGACGATCCCCAGCTCCGGCAGCCGCCGGAACAGGTGCCACGGCAGCTCGGCGCGCTCCCAGTAGTCCCCGATGTCGGGCAGCACCTCGTCGTCGACGAATTTGCGTACCGCGGTGAAACGGTCCCACTGCTCGCCGGTGAACTGCTCCCGCACGGCGAAGAAGTCGGTGCCGAGGGCCTCGCCGAGGTGCTCGTAGGCGGTCATCGCCCGATGGTGGCACGCCGGGCACGTCCTGTCCGGTCGGGCCGTGGAGCAGGCGCACGCCCCGTCGGTCCCGTGCCGCCCGTGGCGGCGGCCGATGGGGCTGATGCGGCCTTGCTGCCACGATCGCCGTCGAGGGGTTGGCATCCGGCTGATCGGGCCCACCCCGGCGGCCGGTGCCGAACGCCGGGGGCGTGGACGGGACGGGAACCGATGACCGAAACGACGGATCCGCGGGCCGCCGGCAGTGCGGCAGTCGGCGGTCGGCGGTCGGCGGTCGGCGGTGGACGCCAGTGCGGCGGTAGCCGGTAGCGTCGTCGTGGCCAGCAGTGGGGCTGTCGCGGGCAGTGGGGCGGCGGCCGGAAGCGTGGCGGTGGCCGGCTGCGTCGGGTGTGTGGGGTTGCGCGGCGCCGTCGGTCAGGTCCGTGTCTCGGCCTGATCGGGTCGCACCAGGGCCTTCGTGATCACCACGGCCTCCCGCGCGAGCCAGGCGTCGGTGCGCCGGGCGCGGGCGGCGGCTGCGGGGCCCCAGTAGGCCGCGAAGCCGGGTACGCCGCGGACCGCGCCGTCGCGGACGATCCCGCACATCCAGTCGTGGCTCTGCCGCACCGCAGCGACGAACCCGGCGCGGTCGGCGTCGTCGAGGCCGTAGGCGTCGGCGAGGATCCGGGCCCGGACGATGCCGCGATCCCGACGGGGGTCGTCCACGTCGGACGGTGACCGCAGCGGCGCCCAGAGCCGCGCGGCGGCGGCGACGTCCCACAGCGGGGTTCCGGGGGCGGCGAGGTCGAAGTCGATCAGGGCGACGGCCCGGCCGTCGCGGAACACGACATTGTCGAGGTTGGGGTCGTTGTGGGTGATCCCGCCGGTGTGGAAGGGGGCGGGCGCTCGATGCGACCACCGGTGCGGCGCCGGGTCGAACCCGGCCGCGGCGTCGTGGAACCGGCGCAGGAGCTCTCCGACGCTGCGCAGCGCCGCGTCGGTGAGTCCCCACGTCGGTGGGGGCGCGGTGACCGCCTCACCCGGCACGAAGCTGAGCACCTCACGCCCCACACCATCGACGCCCAGCACGCGCGGCGCCCCCTCGAACCCGGCGTCCTCCAGATGGCGCAGCAACGCGTGGGTGGCCGCGGCGGTGGGGCGTAGCGGCCGACGAACGGTGTCGCCGACGCGATGGACCCGCCCGCGGTTGGCCGTGCCGCCCAGCAGGGGCACCTCCACGGTCATCGCACGTCCTCCGCGCCAGCGGTGATCAACGCCTGGGCCAGGGTCGAGTGCGTGACGAGGCTGTTCACCATGCCGCCGCGCACCGCGGCGAGCACGGCGCGGGTCTTGGCCCGGCCGTACGCGATCGCGATGACCTCCGGAACCGCGCGCATCTGGGCGGCGGTGATGCCGATCATCCGCTCGGTCAGCGCGGCCGGGACGGGCGTTCCCGCCGCGTCCACGAGCACACCCGACACGTCGGCGCAGACGCCCCGCCGGCCGAGCTCGGCCCGCTCGGCCTCGCCGGTGGCGTCGAACAGGGTCGACTGCTCGGGTTCCCACGACCCCACCCCCGCCACCGCCTTGGTCACCGACCCGATCAGTGAGAACGCGCGCGCCACCTCGGGCTGCTGGCGCAGGGCGCGGGCGGTGGCGGCGTCCGACACGGCCATGGGCGCGTAGAAGAAGTGGGCCGGGCCACCCGCCACGCGCGCGACCTCCCGCACGAGCTCGATCGAGCTGTCGTCGACGCCCGGTCGCGACAGTGCGCCCGTCAGCTGGACCACGGGGACCGGCGCGAGACGGTGCAGCGCCGTCGCCATCGCGCTCACGGAGCGGGCCCAGGACAGCCCGAGCACGTCGGAGGGGGTGACGAGCTCGGTGAGCAGCTCCGCGGCGGCCGACCCGAGGTGCTCGCGCAGCGACGCCGGATGGTCGTCGGGGGTGTCGGTGACGACGCAGTGCTGCAGTCCGAGGACGTCCATCAGCCGGGCGGACAGCTCGACGTCGATCACGCCGGGGTGCCCGATCTCGATACGTACCAGGCCGCTGCTGCGGGCGTCGTCGAGCAGGCGGGCCACCTTGAACCGGCTCAGAGCGAACTCCTCGGCGATCTCGATCTTCGACCGGCCGTCGAGGTAGTACCGCCGGGCGACCGACGCCGTGAGCACGAGCTGCGCCGGCCCGCTGTTGATCGTCACGACCCTCCTGTGCTCATACGAGCGTCTCAACGCCCATTCTTGCACAAGGGATTGACGAGACGTGACCGTTGCCACAAGCTCATCGTGTGAGAAGAGGCCCGCTCATCTGAGCAGGGCCGTCGGATTGCCTGGAGGACGCAATGGTGCGGTGGAGAAGGCGCGGTCTGCTGCTCGGAGTCGCGGTGATGCTGGCCGGCACGGGATGTGCAGGGGCCGGCGGCGCCGGTGGGGCCGGGGGTGGGGACGCGAACAGCATCTCGGTGCTGATGGTCAACAACCCGCAGATGGAGGACCTGCAGAAGTTGACGGCCGACAACTTCACCAAGCAGACGGGGATCACGGTCAACTTCACCGTCCTGCCCGAGAACGACGTCCGTGACAAGATCAGCCAGGAGTTCTCCAGCCAGGCCGGCCAGTACGACGTCGCAACGGTCAGCAACTTCGAGGTCCCGATCTACGCGCGCAGCAAGTGGATCGCGCCGATGGACGATTTCATCAAGAACGACGCCGGCTTCGACCAAGCCGACATCCTGGCCCCGATGGCCGCCTCTCTCACCGCCGACGACGGCAAGGTCTACGGCCAGCCCTTCTACGGCGAGTCGTCGTTCCTGATGTACCGCAAGGACGTCCTCGACGCCGCGGGCATCACGATGCCGGCCAAGCCGACGTGGCAGGAGGTCGCGGACATCTCGGCCAAGGTCGACGGCGCGCAGCCGGGCATGAAGGGCATCTGCCTGCGCGGCCAGCCCGGCTGGGGTCAGGTCTTCGCCCCGCTGACCACGGTCGTCAACACCTTCGGCGGCACCTGGTTCAACCAGGACTGGACGCCCGGGGTGAACGCACCGGAGTTCAAGCAGGCCACCCAGTTCTACGTCGACCTGGTGCGGGCGCACGGCGAGAGCGGCGCCCCGCAGGCCGGCTTCACCGAGTGCCTCAACAACATGCAGCAGGGCAACGTCGCGATGTGGTACGACGCCACGTCGGCGGCGGGCTCGCTGGAGGCCTCGGACTCCCCGGTCAAGGGCAAGGTCGGCTACGCCCCCGCACCGGTGGTCAAGACCGACAGCTCCGGCTGGCTCTACGCCTGGGCGTGGGGCATCCAGCAGGCCAGCAAGAAGCAGGAAGCGGCCTGGAAGTTCATCTCCTTCGCCTCCGGCAAGGACTACGAGAAGCTCGTCGGCACCCAGCTGGGCTGGTCGAAGGTACCCGCGGGTAAGCGCAGCTCCACCTACGAGCTGCCGGACTACGTGGCCGAGGCCAAGGCGTTTGCCGGGCCGACCCAGTCGGCCATCGAGGCGGCCGACCCGAAGAACCCGGGCGTCCAGCCGCGGCCGGCGCAGGGCATCCAGTTCGTCGGGATTCCCGAGTTCCCGGACCTCGGCACCCAGGTGTCGCAGGACATCAGCTCGGCCATCGCGGGTCAGATCACCGTCGACGCCGCCCTGGACAAGGGGCAGAAGGCGGCTGAGACGGTCGCCGAGAAGTACAAGAAGTAGGTGGGGTTGCCATGAGCACAGCGGTCGAACCCCGCACCGGCGTGGGGGCGAAGGCCCCCACGCCGGGCGGGGGCGGGGGCGCCGCCCTGCGGCGCACCGGGGACTGGGCCCGCCGCGCCCCACTGCTCCCCGCCCTGATCTTCATGATCGTCGTCACGCAGCTGCCGTTCGTCGGCACGCTGGTGATCTCGTTCATGAACTGGAACGCCTACTACCCCGACGACATCGGGTTCGCCGGCCTCGGCAACTTCGGGGCCGTGCTGTCCGACGACAACACCCGCAACGCGATCTTCACGACGGTCCTGCTGACCGTTTCGGTGGTGCTGATCAGCCTGCTGCTCGGCACACTGATCGCGTTGCTGCTGGACCGGACGTTCCTCGGCCGCGGGTTCGTCCGCACCATGATGATCACGCCGTTCCTCGTGGTTCCGGTGGCGGCGGCCCTGCTCTGGAAGCACGCCCTCTACAACCCGAGCTACGGCCTGTTCAACGGCCTGCTGCGGGGGATCTTCGGCGCCGGTGCCCCGCAGCCGGACTGGATCTCCCAGACCCCGCTCACCGCGGTGGTCGCCGCGCTGGTCTGGCAGTGGACGCCGTTCATGATGCTGATCATCCTGGCCGGTCTGCAGGGCCGTCCGCTCGACGTGATCGAGGCGGCCCGGATCGACGGCTGCTCGGCCTGGCAGCTGTTCCGCTACATGACGTTCCCGCATCTGCGGCAGTACCTGGAGCTGGGCGGCCTGCTCGGGTCGATCTACATCGTGCAGAACTTCGATGCCGTCTTCACGATCACCTCGGGCGGGCTCGGCACCGCCAACCTGCCCTTCGTGATCTACCAGATCTTCTACAACGCCCACGACTACGGCAAGGCGTCGGCGGCGGGGGTGGTGGTCGTCATCGGGACGATCGTGATCGCGACCTTCGCGCTGCGCACGGTGTCGTCGCTGTTCAAGGAGGAAGCGCGATGACCGCTGCGGTGGCTGCTCCTCGTCAACGCGATGTCGGCGGCACGATACTGGGTGTCACCGCCTGGGTGGTCGGGATCCTGTTCGTCTCGCCGGTGCTGTGGATGGTGCTGACGTCGCTGCACAGCGAGCCCGACGCGGCGACGAACCCGCCGTCGTTCCTCGCTCCGCTGACGCTGGACGGCTACGCCAGCTTCTTCGGGGCCGACACCGGCGTCAGCCCCTGGCCGCCGCTGATCAACTCGGCGTCGGCGAGCGTCATCTCCACGATTCTGGTGCTGATCCTCGCCATCCCTGCTGCCTACGCACTGTCGATCAAGCCGGTACGCAAGTGGACCGACGTATTGTTCTTCTTCCTGTCCACCAAGATGCTGCCGGTGGTGGCGGGCCTGCTGCCGATCTACATCATCGCGCAGACGATCGGGCTGCTCGACAACGTCTACCTGCTGGTCATCCTCTACACCTCGGCGAACCTGCCGATCGCGGTGTGGATGATGCGCTCGTTCCTCGCCGAGGTGCCGGTGGAGATGCTCGAGGCCGCCCAGATGGACGGCGCCGGGCTGCTGCGGACGCTACGCATGATCGTGATCCCGGTGATCGCGCCGGGCATCGCGGCCACCTCGCTGATCTGCTTCATCTTCAGCTGGAACGAGCTGCTGTTCGCCCGCGTCCTGACCGCGACGGTGTCCCAGACCGCGCCGGTGTTCCTCACCGGTTTCGTCACCAGCCAGGGCCTGTTCCTGGCCAAGGTGTGCGCCGCGGCGCTGGTCGTCTCGCTCCCGGTGCTCATCGCCGGGTTCGCGGCACAGGACAAGCTGGTACAGGGGTTGTCGCTGGGAGCCGTCAAGTGAACCGGTCGTGCGTGGATGGCAGTGTTCCCACCCCCTTCTCCACCCACGACCGGGAGGTCCCCCGATGAGGGCAGCCGTGATCGCCGCGGAGCGCGTCACCGTCGAGACGGTGCCCGATCCGACGCCGGGGCCACGGCAGGTGGTGGTGGCCGTCGCGGGCTGCGGGATCTGCGGCACCGACCTGCACATCGCCGACGGCGAGTTCGCTCCGACGCTGCCAGTCACGCCGGGGCATGAGTTCGCGGGCGAGGTCGTGGGCCTCGGCGCCGATGTTACCGAGCTGCGGACGGGCGACCAGGTGGCCGTCGACCCGTCACTGCACTGCGGCGAGTGCTACTTCTGCCGCCGCGGCCGGGGCAACCTGTGTGAGCGGTGGGCCGCGATCGGGGTGACCACCACGGGCGGGGCGGCGGAGTTCGCCGTCGCGCCGGTGGCCAACTGTGTGGTGCTGCCCGAGCACGTCAGCGCGGCCGACGCCGCGTTGATCGAGCCACTGTCGTGCGCCGTCCGGGGCTTCGACGTGCTCGCGCCGTCGCTGGGCGACCACTACCTCATCTACGGCGCCGGCACGATGGGTCTGATGATGATGGAGCTGGCCAAGCGGGCGGGTGCTGCGAGCGTCAGCATGGTCGACCTCAACCCCGCCCGCCTGGAGACGGCCAAGGAACTGGGCTGCTCCGCCGCTGTGGGCAGCGCCGACGAGCTGTCGCGGGCGCGCGGCTGGGACACCGTCATCGACTGCACCGGCGTCGTCGCCGCGATCGAGGACGGCCTGGGCCGGGTGATCCGGGGCGGCACGTTCCAGCAGTTCGGGGTGGCGAACGAGGACGCGATCGCACGCTTCTCCCCGTTCAAGGTCTACAACCAGGAGATCCGGATCGTCGGGTCGATGGCCGTGCTGCACAGCTTCGAGCGGGCCGCGGAGCTGTTCGCCGACGGCGTCCTCCGGCCGGAAGTGATGATCTCCGACCGGCGGCCGCTGGAGGAGTACCCCGCGGCACTGGAGCAGTTCCGGGCCGGGGTCGGCCGAAAGATCCAGGTACGGCCCTGATGCGGGCCGCCGTGTTGCGCGGGGCGCGCGACGTCGTCGTCGAGGAACGCCCGACACCCCGGCCCGGTCCCGGTGAGGTGCTCGTCGACGTCGCGTCGGTCGGGGTCTGCGGCTCGGATGTGCACTACTTCGAGCACGGCCGCATCGGCCGCTTTGTCGTCGACCAGCCGCTGGTGCTGGGGCACGAGGCCGCGGGCGTGGTGAGCGCCGTGGGCACCGGCGTCACCACCGTCCGGGTCGGCCAGCGGGTGTCGGTCGAACCCGGCGTGCCCGACCGCTCCTGCCCCCAGTGCCTCGCCGGGCGCTATAACCTGTGCCCCGACATGCGGTTCTTCGCCACCCCTCCGATCGATGGCGCCTTCGCCGAGCAGGTCGTGGTGCACCACGCGTTCGCCCATCCGGTGCCCGACAGCATCGGTGACGACGCCGCCGCGCTGCTCGAACCGCTGTCGGTGGGTATTTGGGCGTGCCGACGTGGGAGCGTCGGGCCGGCGTCACGGGTGCTGGTGACCGGCGCCGGGCCGATCGGTCTGATGGCCGTGCAGGCGGCGCTCGCGTTCGGGGCCACGTCCGTCGTCGTGTCCGACGTCAACCCGGTGCGGCTGGCACTGGCCAGGTCCCTGGGCGCGACCCGGACCGTCGACGCCCGCAGCGAGTCGGTCCTCGCCACCGAGCCGGCCGACGTGCTCCTGGAGTGCTCCGGCCATCCGCCCGCGATCTCCGAGGGCATCCGCGCGCTCGATCGCGCCGGCCGGGCCGTCCTCGTCGGCATGGGAGGCGACGAGGTGGGCCTGCCGCTGTCGGTGGTGCAGGAGCGGGAGCTGGAGGTGACCGGAACGTTCCGCTACGCGAACACCTGGCCCACCGCGATCGCGCTGGTCGCCAGCGGGCGGGTGGACCTGGACCGGCTGGTCACCGGCCACTACGGCCTCGCCGACGCGGAGGCGGGCCTCACCGCAGGGCGCCGGGACGGGTCGTCGGTGAAGGTGATGGTGCACCCGGGCCGCTGAGAGGCGTCCGGTTCACAGCGGCGATCCCAGCTGATCGGGAGCGGTGCACCCCTCCTCGGGTCCGGCGTGCTGATCGCAGCTCGGACAACACCCACGAGATGGACGTCGGCGTGATCCACAGGATCGCGAACCAGGTTCATGTCCACTGGTGGTCAGCGGGGCAGGTCGTCGAGCGCCTTCTGGATGCGCTTGATCGACACCGGGTAGCGGGTGCGCATGGGGTGGGCGTAGAGGCTGACGCGCAGCTCCTCGATCATCCAGCGGACCTCGCGCAGCGCCGTCGACGGCTCGACGCCCGGCGGGAGCGCGGCCATCTCGGCGGCGTACTCGTCGGCGACCGCGCGCACCTGCGCGGTCCAGCCGGCGTCGCGGGCCGGGTCGACGCGCAGCTTCTCGATCCGGCGCTCGATCGCCTCCAGGTAGCGGGCGACGTCGGCCAGCCGGGATGCGCCGGCCGTCGTCGCGAAGCCGGGGCCGATCAGCGTGTCGAGCTGGGCGGTGATGTCGGCCCGCCCCGGCTGCAGGAGCGTGGCGCTCAGGTCGCCGACCTGCGCCTGGACGCGGTGCCGGATCGCCAGCACGCCCCGCACGGCCTGCAGCACCTGCATCGTCGTGGACGCCAACCGCTCGCGGAACAGCTTCTGCAGCCGCAGGTACCCCCGCTCGTCCCAGGCCGGCCCGCCGGCCGCGGTGATCAGCGCGTCGGCCGCGGCGACGACGCAGTCCTCCAGCAGGGCCGCGACCGAGCCGTGCGGATTGCGCGACAGGGCCAGCTTCGCCGGGTTGTCGAGCTCGCGCTGCACCTGCTTGACCGGTGACGGCGTGTCGAGCACGAGCAGCCGTCGCACGCCGCGCCAGGTGGCCGGGTCGCGTTCGGCCGCGGTCGGGAACACCTGCACGTCGACAGCCGCGCCGCGGTCCACGAGCCCCGGAAACCCGGTGACGACGTGCCGGCCCCGCCGGATCGCGTGCTCGCGGGGGAGCGCCCCGATCGTCCAGGTCGTCAGGCCGCGGCGTTCCAGCTCGACGCCCGCGGCGGCCAGCTCGGCGCGGACCGTCGGGGCCAGCTCGCGCCGCAACGCCTCCAGGTCCGTGCCGCGGCGGACCTCGTGGCCGGCCTCGTCGACCACCCGGAACGTGACGGTCAGGTGCTCGGGCAGCCGCTCGAGCTCCCATGCCTCACGGGGGATGTCGACGTTGCGCATCCGCCCCAGCTCGCGCTCCAGGCCGTCGAGCAGCGGCTCGTTGAAATTGCTGTCGGCACCGGCGGTCCGCAACCGGGCCAGCACCGCCTTCGCGTGATCGGGAGCGGGGGAGAACTGGCGCCGCAACGTCTTGGGCAGGGTCTTGATCAGGGCCGTGACCAGCTCCTCCCGCAGCCCCGGCACCTGCCAGGTGAACGGCATCGGGTCGATCTGGTGCAGGGCCGCCACCGGAACGTCGACGGTCACACCGTCGTCGCGGGTGCCCGGCTCGAACGCGTACGACAGCGGCAGCGTCAGTCCACCGGCCTCGACGTGGTCGGGGTAGGCGCCGGCGTCGATCGCGTCGGCCTGCGCGGTGCGGACCATGTCCTCGGTGAAGTCGAGCAGGTCCGGCCGCTTGACCTTCTTCCAGAAGGAGTCGAAGTGCCGGCCCGAGACGACGTCGGCCGGGATCCGGGCCTCGTAGAACCCGACGAGCGTCTCCGGGTCGACGACCAGGTCGCGGCGCCGGGCCCGTTCCTCCAGCGCCTCGACGTCGGCGAGCAGCTCGCGGTTGGCGTGGAAGAAGCGGTGGCGGGTGTCCCAGTCGCCCTTGACGAGCGCGTGGCGGATGAACAGCTCCCGCGAGAGCTCGGGGTCGATGGAACCGAAGTCGACGACGCGGCCGACGACGATCGGGATCCCGTGCAACGTCACGCGTTCGGTGGCGACGGCCGCCGCCCGCTTGCGCGACCAGTGCGGCTCCGAGTACGTCCGCTTCACCAGGTGTCCGGCCAGCGGCTCGATCCACTCGGGCTTGATCCGGGCGACGGTGCGCGCGAACAGCTGCGAGGTCTCCACCAGCTCGGCGGCCATCACCCAGCGCGGCTGCTTCTTCGCCTGCGACGAGCCAGGGAAGATCATGAACTTGGCGCCGCGGGCTCCGAGATACTCCCGGGTCTCGCCCTCGCGCATCCCGACCTGGCTCAGCAGCCCCGAGAGCACGGCGGTGTGGATGCGGTCCGCACCCGGGCCTGCCACGTCGGTCACCGACGCAGTGGCGTCGGTCTCGTTGAGCGTCATACCCGCGTTCCGTGCGGCGGAGCGGAGCTGCGAGTGCAGGTCCTGCCACTCCCGGATACGCAGGTAGTGCAGGAACTCCTCCCGCAGCGCGCGGCGGAACCGGCCGCCGGTCAGGGCCTCGCGCTGCTCGGCCAGGTACCGCCAGAGGTTGAGGAATGCCAGGAAGTCCGAGCCGTCGGCCGCGAACCGGGCGTGCTTCTCGTCGGCCGCCTGCCGCTGCTCGGTGGGGCGCTCGCGGGGGTCCTGCACGGACATCGCCGCGGTGATGACCAGAACCTCGCGAAGGCAGCCGGTACGGTCGGCCTCGACGAGCATCCGGCCCAGACGTGGGTCGACGGGAAGCGCGGCGAGCTTGCGCCCTACGGCGGTCAGTGTCCGGCCGGCGCCGAGTGCGCCCAGCTCCTGCAACAGGGCCAGGCCGTCGTTGACGGACCGTTCGTCGGGCTTCTCGACGAACGGGAACGCCGTCAGCTCGCCCAGCTCCAGGGAGATCATCTGCAGGATGACAGAGGCAAGGTTGGTACGCAGGATCTCCGGCTCGGTGAACTCCGGGCGGGCGTCGAAGTCGTCCTCGGCGTAGAGCCGGATGCAGATGCCGTCGGCGACGCGGCCGCAGCGTCCGGCGCGCTGGTTGGCGCTGGCCTGGCTGACTCTCTCGATCGGCAGCCGCTGCACCTTCAACCGCCGGGAGTACCGCGAGATCCGGGCCGTTCCGGGATCGACCACGTAGCGGATTCCCGGGACGGTCAGCGACGTCTCGGCGACGTTGGTGGCGAGCACGACCCGGCGCCCGGTGTGGGAGGCGAAGACACGCAGCTGCTCGGCCGACGAGAGCCGCGAGTACAGCGGGACGATCTCGGTGGAGCGCAGGTCGCGCTTACCCAGCGCGTCGGCGGTGTCGCGGATCTCCCGCTCGCCGGGCAGGAACACGAGGACGTCACCAGGGCCCTCGCGCTGCAGCTCCGCGACGGCGTCGCCGATGGCGTCGAGTTGGTCGCGGTCGGGATCGGCGTCCGGATCGTCGGGATCGACGACCGGCCGGTAGCGCATCTCCACGGGATAGCTGCGGCCCGACACCTCGATGATCGGCACCTCGGTGCCCAGCGCGTGGCCGAAGTGCCGCGCGAAGCGTTCCGGGTCGATCGTCGCGGACGTGATCACGACCTTCAGGTCCGGCCGCCGGGGCAGCAGCTGCGTCAGGTAGCCGAGGATGAAGTCGATGTTGAGGCTGCGCTCGTGGGCCTCGTCGATGATCAGCGTGTCGTACTGACGCAGCATCCGGTCGCCGGTGAGCTCCGCGAGCAGGATGCCGTCGGTCATGAGCTTGACCAGCGTGTTCTGGCCCACCTGGTCTGTGAACCGCACCTTCCAGCCCACAGCGTCGCCCAGTTCGGTGCGCAGTTCCTCGGCGATGCGGGCGGCGACGGTGCGGGCGGCGAGCCGGCGCGGTTGGGTGTGGCCGATCAGCCCGCGCACACCGCGCCCGAGTTCCAGGCAGATCTTCGGGATCTGGGTGGTCTTCCCGGAGCCGGTCTCGCCCGCGACGATGACGACCTGGTGGTCACGGATCGCGGCGGCGATGTCGTCGCGCCGGGCGCTGACGGGCAACTGCTCGGGATAGGTGATGGCGGGGACAGCGGCGGCCCGCTGGGAGATCCGCCGCTCGGCCTCCTCGACGGACGTGGTGACTCCGGTCAGGGCCGCGGCACGGTCGCGGGCGCGACAGGCGGAGTCGAGGCGTCCGGCGAGGCGGTGCTCGTCGCGCAACGAGACGGTGGAGAGGCGTCCGGCGAGGGCGACGACATCCGGGTCGGCACCGACGAAGGTCGGGAGTGAACCATCGTCGACCTGACGGGAGACGGTCGGTGCGGGACCGGAGCGCGGGCGTCGTCGACGCGGCCGTCGGGCCCGAGCCGGGGTGTCGGCACCGGGTGCGCCGGGACCCGCATCCGAACGGTCGGGACGGAAGCCGTGTTGCCGTCCGCCCTCGGCGACGGCCGCGTCGTCGGGCGCGGGGCGAGCGGGCTGGGACATCGTGAATCAGTCTGCCTGGTGGTGGGCTCAGCCGGAGCGCAGGGCGGGGGTGATCTCGTCGGCGACCGGCTCGTCGGCGGCGGGGTGCTCGACGAGGGCGAGCACGCGGTTGGCGAGGAACCGTGCGGTGCGCACCGTACTGCCGCCGCGGGTGGTCTCGCTGACCTCGACCGTGCCCCGGGAGTGCGTGATCCCGACCTTGCGCCCGGCCCGGGTGGCGGTGACGTCGTAGGTGCGGGTCGTGCCGCTGCCGGCGTCGATGACGATCTCTACGCGGTCGCCCTTCACAGGTGTCCCCTTCCTCTCGCAACAACCACCACAACGCCTCTGACCAGCGAATTGTTCCGTGCCACAGGGAAGAGGGGGCGGCGCCGACGGGGTGCGGCGCCGCCCGGGGCGGCCGCGTCGAACGGCGGCGGGAACGCCGGGACGCAGCGGGCTGGCGGGGAAGGGGTCAAGGTGTCCGAACCGGGCGCTGGTCGCCTCGCGGCGAGTGGCACACCACAGCTCCAGCCGAGCGGTATTCCGTGGCAGCTCCGTTATTAGGACCCGGGGACACAGGTCGCCCGGTCCGGACAGGTGCCTCAACCGCCGTGCCCCTCGTCTTGTTCCCGGGCCGAGGGAGGCGACGTCAGGTCGAGGAGAGCGCCGCCAGCACCCCGTCGGTGAACGGCGGCCAGGCCCCCACCGCCCAGGGGGCGAAGTCGCGGTCGGTGAGCACCACGCACGCGGCGTGGGCGTCGGGGTCGACCCAGAGGAACGTGCCGGCCTGCCCGAAGTGCCCGAACGTCCGTGGGGAGCTGGCCGAGCCCGTCCAGTGCGGGGACTTGCCGTCGCGGATCTCGAAGCCCAGCCCCCAGTCGTTGGGCCGCTGCCGGCCGTAGCCGGGCAGGATGCCGTCGAGCCCGGGGAACGCGACGGTCGTGGCGTCGCTCAGGGTGTGGGTGAGCGCCGGGACCTGCAGCTCGGCGGCGAATCGGGCCAGGTCGGCGGCGGTGGAGACGACGTCGGCGGCGGGGGATCCGTCGAGGTGGGTGTCGGCCATCCCGAGTGGCCGCAGCACTCCGTCGCGCAGGTAGTCGACGAAGGGGATGCCGGTGGCGGCGGTCACGGTCTCCGCGAGCACCTCGAACCCGACGTTGGAGTAGGTACGGTTCGTGCCCGGGCGCGCCTGTACGACACCGTCGGCGAACGACAAGCCGGACGTATGCGCGGCCAGGTGCGCGACGGTGGATCCGGCCGGTCCGGCGGGGGTGCCCCACTCGAGCGCGCCCTCCTCCACGGCGACGAGCACGGCGTAGGCGGTGAGCAGCTTCGTTACCGATGCGAGCCGGAACGCGCGATGCTGGTCCCCGGCGGCGGCGAGTACGGCGCCATCGGCGCCGACGACGGCCGCCGCGGCGTGGTCGACGGGCCAGCCGAGCACCGCGCCGACGGCGCGGTTCAGGTCAGCCATCGACGGCGCCCGTCGTATCCGACTCGATCACCGCAGGCATGGCGGCCATCATCCATGCCCCGACTCGCGCGCACGGAGGCCCCGACTCGCGCGCACGGAGGCCCCGACTCGCGCGCACGGAGACCCCGACTCGCGCGCACGGAGACCCCGACTCCCGCGCACGGAGACCCCGACTCGCGGGGTCAGCCGCGGATGCGGCTGGCCTCCCCGCCCCATTCCTTCTCCCGCAGCTCGAACTTCTGCACCTTGCCCGTGGACGTCTTCGGCAGCTCCGTCACGATCTCCACGGCCTTGGGCGCCTTGTAGCGGGCGATCTTGGACTTCACATGCTCGATCAGCTCGCCGGGGGTGGCGTCCGTGCCCTCGGCAAGCACCACGAACGCCTTGGGACGCTCGCCCCACTGCTCGTCGGGCACGCCGATGACGGCCGCCTCGACGACCGCGGGGTGCGACACGATCGCCTGTTCCACCTCGATCGTCGAGATGTTCTCGCCACCGGAGACGACGACGTCCTTGGCGCGGTCACGCAGCTCGACGTAGCCGTCCGGGTGCATGACGCCCAGATCGCCGGAGTGGAACCAGCCGCCCTCGAACGCCTTCTCCGTGGCGGCCGGGTCGTCGTAGTAACCGAGCATCACGTTGTTGCCGCGCATGACGACCTCACCCATCGTTGCGCCGTCACGCGGCACGTCGTTCATGCCGACGTCGACGACACGCAGCCGGTCGGCGCACACCATGCCGACGCCCTGCCGGGCCTGCATCGTCGCCCGCTCGCCGTCGGTGAGCTGGGAGGAGCGGTACTGGTTCACCGAGTACGGGCCGTAGGTCTCGGTGAGGCCGTAGACGTGCACGATCCGGAAGCCCATCGCCTCGGCGTTCGTGATCGTCGTCGGCGACGGCGGTGCGCCGGCCGTGGTGATCACGATCGGCGTCTCCAGGGCCGCGGCCTCGGGCGCGCGCAGGATGCTGGTGACCACTGTCGGGGCGCCGTTGAGGTGCGTGATGCCGTGCTCGCGGATCAGTGACCAGATGACGTCGCCGCGCACCTCGCGCAGGCAGACGTGCATGCCGCCGATGGCGGTGACCGCCCAGGGGGTGCACCAGCCGTTGCAGTGGAACATCGGCAGCGTCCACAGGTAGACGCTGTCGACCGTGTGCGACGAGTGCACGATCTCGCCGAAGGAGTTCAGGTACGCGCCACGGTGGTGGTACTGCACGCCCTTGGGCTTGCCCGTGGTGCCGGAGGTGTAGTTGATCGAGATGCAGGACGACTCGTCCTGCACCGCCCACGGCAGCGGCTCGTCGCTGCCCCGGGCCAGCAGGTCGTCGTAGCGGACGCCGCTGCCGACCCCGTCGCCCGGGCTCGCCGGGTCGATGACGGTGACGATCTCCTCGACGGTCTTCAGCTCACCTGCCACCGGGGCGACCGTGGCGTGCAGGGCGGCGTCCACGACGAGCAGCCTGGCGCCGGAGTGGTCGAGGATGTAGCGCACCTCGTCGGTGGACAGGCGCGTGTTGACCGCCACCAGTACCGCCCCGGCCAACGGCACCGCGAAGTGCGCCACCAGCATCTCGGGGATGTTGGGCAGCAGGTAGGCCACCCGGTCGCCCGGCGCGATGCCCGATCCGCGCAGCGCGTGCGCCACCCGCGTGACCTCGGCGGCGAACTCGGCGTAGGTGTGGCGACGCTCGCCGTAGACGATGGCTGTCCTGTCCGGGAAGACCTCCGCCGAGCGCCGCAGGAACGCCAGGGGCGTCAACGGGGTGTTCCAGACGGTCTGCATCGGCACTCCTCGGGGGCAGGACGGTGCCTGCGATCTTCACCGCTTCACGCCGGTGCGGCAACCGAACTCTGATGATCCGGCGAGGATGCACCTCAGCGGCCTCGTCGGGGCACTGCCGCACCTGCGCAAGCGATCATGCAGCGCGGTCAGTCCTCCCGCAGGCTGATGGCCGCGCGCGGGCAGGCCGCCACGGCCTCCTCGAGCTTGGGTCGCAGCGTTTCGGGCGGGTTCTCGTCGAGGATGTAGAGGAAGTCGTCCTCCCGCACCTCGAACACCTCCGGGGCGACGCCCATGCAGACGGCGTTGGACTCACACAGGTCGAAGTCGACGACTACCTTCATGTG
>JAYSXW010000240.1:0-1464 GCA_043716935.1 Pseudonocardia sp. | reverse complement strand
CGCTCGATCGATGCGGAGGAGATACAATCGTGACCGTCTTGGACCCAATGGCGTAGAAGAGGCATCGGCTGGACGATGACGCCATCATGGACGGGAGTGGGACGACGACCGACAGCCACCATCTGGGCTCGGAGCTCGAGGTGAACCGCCGGACCCGGTCGGTCGTCGGTCCCACGTCGGTCCCACTGGCGGAGGATGGGGGATTCGAACCCCCGAGGGCTTGCACCCAACACGCTTTCCAAGCGTGCGCCATAGGCCACTAGGCGAATCCTCCATGGATGAGCATAGCCCGGTCCGCAGTGCCTCACTCGACCCCCTACACTCGACGCCGGACCCCGCGTGACGTCCATCCTGTGAACTCCCCCAGGGCCGGAAGGCAGCAAGGGTCAACGGGCTCTGGCGGGTACGCGGGGTCCGCCTGCTCTCCCGGCTGGTCTTCCCGCGCACCGGACTGTCGGTGCCGGTGGGTAACCTCAAGTTCGTGGCGCTGGCTCTGTACCGCAAGTACCGCCCGGCGAAGTTCGCCGAGGTGGTCGGGCAGGAGCACGTCACCCAACCGCTGAGTACGGCCCTCGCCGCGGGGCGGATCAACCACGCCTACCTGTTCTCCGGGCCGCGCGGCTGCGGCAAGACGTCCTCGGCCCGGATCCTGGCGCGCTCGTTGAACTGCGAGCTCGGCCCGACGCCCGAGCCGTGCGGCGTGTGCTCGTCGTGCGTCGCGCTGGCGCCCGGTGGGCCGGGTAACATCGACGTCACCGAGCTCGACGCCGCTTCCCACGGCGGGGTGGACGACACGCGCGAGCTGCGCGATCGGGCGTTCTTCGCCCCCGCCGAATCGCGCTACCGCGTGTTCATCGTCGACGAGGCACACATGATCACGACGCAGGGCTTCAACGCCCTGCTCAAGATCGTGGAGGAGCCGCCGGAACACCTGGTGTTCGTGTTCGCCACCACCGAGCCGGACAAGGTGCTGCCCACCATCCGCTCGCGCACCCACCACTACCCGTTCCGGCTGATCCCGCCCGGCACGCTGCGCGCGCTGCTGGAACGCGTGTGCGCCGAGGAGGGTGCGGTCGTCGCGCCGGCGGTCTACCCGCTGGTCATCCGGGCCGGCGGGGGCTCCGCGCGCGACTCGTTGTCGGTGCTCGATCAGCTGCTCGCCGGCGCCGGTCCCGAGGGCGTCACCTACGAGCGCGCCGTCGCGCTGCTGGGGGTCACCGACGTCGCCCTGATCGACGACGTCGTCGACGCGTTGGCAGCGTCCGATCGCGCCGCGGTGTTCGAGGCTGTCGACCGGCTGGTGGAGGCCGGGCACGATCCCCGCCGTTTCGCCGCCGACCTGCTGCGACGTCTCCGCGACCTGACACTCCTTCAGGCCGTGCCCGAGGCGGCGGCCCGAGGGCTGGTCGACGGGGCCGACGACGAGCTGGTGCGGATGGTCGAGCAGGCCGACCGGATCGGGCC
>JAYSXW010000239.1:0-13204 GCA_043716935.1 Pseudonocardia sp. | reverse complement strand
CGGTACGGGCGGCGAGGTCCTGCATCGCGGTGATGCCGGGGATCAGCTCCACGGTCAGCCCGCCGACGAGGTCCCGGACCGTCGCCGCGAGGTAGGTGAACGTCGAGTAGACGCACGGGTCGCCGATCGTGGCGAACGCCGCCGTGCCGCCCGGGTGGGCGGCGAACCAGGCCGCGACCTGGGCGGCGGCGGCGTCCCACGCCTGCTCGCGACGGGCGGTGTGCTCACGGTCGTGCAGCGCGAACACCACCCGCTCGACGCGCCAGGCCTCGGCGTAGAACAGGACGGTCTGCTCGGCGCGTCCGGTCTCCCTCCCGCGCGGAGCGCGAGCGGAACGCGCACCAACGCCGCTCGGAGCTCCGGCGGAGTGCGCATCCGCACCATCGGCGACCGGCACGAACACGACGTCGGCCTTGGCCAGCAGGTTCGCCGCCTTGACGGTGACGAGATCGGGGTCGCCGGGGCCCATCCCCACTCCCACCAGCGTGGTCACGAGTCGCCCTCCAGGTCGCCTTCGAGTTCCAAGTAGGTCTGCCGCAGCCGGTCGAGCACGGCGCCGTCGGGTTTGGCCCACATACCGCGGTCGGCCGCCTCGAGCAGCCGCTCGGTGACCCCGCGCAGCGCCCACGGGTTCGAGCGCTGCATGAACGCGCGGTTGGTCGCGTCGAAGACGTAGGACTCCGCGAGCTGGGCGTACATCCAGTCGTCGACGACGCCGGCGGTGGCGTCGTAGCCGAAGAGGTAGTCGACGGTGGCGGCCAGCTCGAAGGCGCCCTTGTAGCCGTGGCGCTGCATCGCGGCGATCCAGCGCGGGTTCACCACCCGCGCCCGGAACACCCGCTTGGTCTCCTCGGCCAACGTGCGCGTCTTCACGGCGTCGGTGACGGCCGAGTCGCCGACGTAGGCAGCCGGGGTGCGGCCGGTCAGCGCACGGACCGTCGCGACCATGCCGCCGTGGTACTGGAAGTAGTCGTCGGAGTCGACGATGTCGTGCTCGCGGGTGTCCTGGTTCTTCGCCGCGACCGCGATGCGCCGGAACGACCGCTCCATGTCCGCCCGTGCCTCCCGTCCGTCCAGGCCGCGGCCGTAGGCGTACCCGCCCCACACGGTGTAGACCTCGGCGAGATCTGCGTCGCTCCGCCAGTTCCGGGCGTCGATCAACGGCAGCAGCCCCGCCCCGTACGCGCCGGGCTTGGAACCGAAGATCCGGGCGGTGGCGCGGCGGCGGTCACCGTGTGTGGCGACGTCCTCCTCGACGTGGTCCCGCAGGAAGTTGCCGGGCTCGTCCAGCTCCGCGACGGCCGCGAACGCGTCGTCGAGCAGCGTGATGACGTGCGGGAACGCGTCCCGGAAGAACCCGGAGATCCGGACGGTGACGTCGATGCGCGGGCGTCCCAGTTCGGCGGCGGGGACGATCTCGAACCCGGTGACCCGCCGTGACGCCTCGTCCCACACCGGCCGGGTGCCGATCAGGGCGAGGATCTCGGCGAGATCATCGCCCTGGGTGCGCATGGCGCTGGTGCCCCAGACCGTGAGGCCGACAGACCGCGGGTAGGTGCCGGTGTCGGCGAGGTGCCGGGCGATCAGCGAGTCGGCCAGCATCGAGCCGACCTCCCACGCCGATCGCGACGGGATGGCTTTCGGGTCGACGGAGTAGAAGTTGCGGCCCGTCGGCAGGACGTTGACCAGCCCGCGCGTGGGCGAGCCCGATGGCCCGGCCGGCACGTGGCCGCCGTCGAGCGCGTGCAGGATGCCGGTGATCTCGTCGGCCGTGCGTCGCAGCCGGGGCACCACCTCGCGACAGCCGAACTCCAGCACGGCCACGACGTCGGGGACGGGTTCCCCGAGCAGCGCGGTGCAGACGTCCGCCGCGCCCGTCCATCCGGCAGCCGCCACGCCCCCGACGAGGAGCCTGGCCGCGCCTTCCAGGATGTCGACGAGATCGGCGCCGCTCACCGCGGGACCTCCGGTCAAGGCCGTGAGCCGATCGACGGGCGCCGAGCCATGATCGCCGTCCGGGACCGCTGAGTCGTCAACGACGCGGCTCCCGGTTCCGAGGTCGTGATCAGCGGAGCTGGAGGCGACGTCGCCGGACGCGCCGCTGAGCGGCTCGGCGCCCCCGGCTCGCGCACGCTCACCCCCCGACTCGCGCACGCTCACCCCCCGACTCGCGGAGGCACCGGGGGTACGCAGCAGGGCCTGTTCGTCCAGACCGGCCCAGGACGCCAGGGCGGCACGGAGGCCGGGCAGCGCCTTCCGGCCACCCCACACCTGGCTGGACCGCAGGATCGCGAGCACCAGGTTGAGCAGGGCTTCAGCCTCGGGAACGCCGCCCAGGACGTGCAGGCCGTCGCGGATCTGGACGTCCTTGACCTCGCACAGGTAGCCGTCGATGTGCAGCACGAACTCGTCGAACGACTCCTCCCCCGGCGCCGCGTCGACGTGCAGGTCGTGGTGCAGCTGTGCGGTCTGCACGACCTCCCAGATCCGGGCGCGCAGCGTCGGCAGCTTGGCCGGGTCCAGCGCGGCGACCGTCGCGTACTCGTCGAGGAGCTGCTCCAGGCGCGCCATCTCGCCGTAGGTGTCGGCGCGGGCCATCGGTGGCACGAGATGGTCGACGACGACAGCGTGCCCGCGGCGCTTGGCCTGCGTGCCCTCGCCGGGGTCGTTGACGATGAACGGGTAGACCAGCGGCAGCTCGCCCAGCACGGCGTCGGGCGCGCACTGCGCGGAGAGCCCCAGGCCCTTGCCGGGCAGCCACTCCAACGTCCCGTGTTTGCCGAGGTGGATCACGGCGTCGGCGCGGAAGCCGTTCTCCAGCCAGCGGTACGCGGCGAGGTAGTGGTGCGAGGGCGGCAGATCCGGGTCGTGGTAGATCGCGATCGGGTTCTCCCCGAACCCCCGCGGCGGCTGGATCATCAGCAGCACGTTGCCGAAGGTGAGCGACGCGAGCACGACGTCGGAGCCGTCGACGTACAGCGACCCGGGCGGGGGGCCCCAGTGCTCCACGATACGGTCGGTCAGCGTGCTCGGGAGCGCCGCGAACCACTGCTCGTAGTCGGCGAGACGTACCCGCGCGGGCGCCGCGGCCAGCTGGTCCTGCGTCAGCCACTCCACGTCGTGCCCGCCGGCGGCGATGAGGGTGTGGATCAGCTCGTCGGAGTCGGTGGGGAAGTCTCCGACGGTGTAGCCGGCGTCGCGCAGCGCGGTGAGCAGCACCACCGCCGACGCCGGGGTGTCCAGCCCGACCGCGTTGCCGACCCGCGCGTGCTTCGTCGGGTAGGACGACAGGACGATGGCGACACGACGGTCCGCGACGGGGGTGCGGCGCAGCGACGCGTGCCGCACCGCGAGCCCCGCCAGCCGGGCGGCACGCTCGGGATCGGCGACGTAGGTGGGCAGGTCGTCGCCGGGTGCCGTTTCCTTGAACGAGAACGGCACCGTGATCAGCCGGCCGTCGAACTCGGGGATCGCCACCTGCATGGCCGCGTCCATCGGGGACAGCGCGGCGTCGGAGGCGGCCCAGGTGGCGCGCGAGGTGGTCAGACACAGGCCCTGCAGCACCGGGACGTCGAGTGCGGCGAGCGCGCCGGCGTCCCAGGAGTCGTCGCCCCCGGCACTGGCCGCCGACGCCACGGTGCCGCCGGCCGCGAGGACGGTCGTGACGACGGCGTCGGCGCGTCCCAGCAGCGTCATGAGATCGGGAACGGCGTCGCGCAGCGAGCCGCAGAAGACCGGTAGCGCGGTGGCGCCGCGGGCCTCGATGGCGTCGCAGAGCGTGTCCACGAAGGCGGTGTTGCCCGACAGCTCGTGGGCGCGATAGAAGACGACGGCAATGATCGGAGGTTTCCGCTGCTCAGCGACCGTGCCCGGAGACGGGGGCGTTGGGCGCGTACGGCGGTGGCGGCCGAAGGAGGGGGTCGGGCTGGGGGCGACGAAACCCTCGCCGGCGAGCAGCACCGTGTCGGAGAGGAAGCGGTGCAACTGCGCCAGGTTCTCCCGGCCGCCGGCCGCGAGATAGGCCAGCGCCTCCGTCGCCACCCCCGCGGGCACCGTGGAGGCGGCCATCAAATCGGCGTCGGGTGCCGCCTCCCCCCCCAGCAGCACCACCGGCAGCCCGGACGCCACCAGCGCGTCGACGCCGGCGGGCCAGGTCCGGCGCCCGCCGAGCAGGCGCAGCACCACCAGCGAGACGCCGCCGAGCAGCGCGGGCAGGCCGTCGGGCTCGACGCGGGAGGGGTTGGCGGTCCGGTAGAGCGCGCCCGAGCCGCGGGCGGCGAGCAGCTCGGTGTCGGCGGTGGACAGCAGCAGAACAGCGGTCATGTCGTCCTCACGAGGGTCCGCGCCCTCCGGTCGGGAGTGGAACGACGGCAGCGAGTCTCCTGGCTCCTCGGATCGACGCGGCGCACCCGACCTTCCCGCCACACGCGGCAGTGGTCACGACAGGTGCTCGCTCCCCGATGACAGTGGCGGGACCGCGCCGGACTCACACCGACTTCCTCCACTGCCGTCGACGCAACAGGACCACAGCCACGGCCGGTGGTCAACGCGGGCAGGCCGGGCTCACAGCGTTGACCACCGGCGTCCGGGCGCGATGGCCGGAGCGACAAGGTCGAAGCGTCGACCGGAGCCGCCGGTCGAGCGGCTGTGCGTCGAGCTCCGGACGGCATGGGCGGCCGCCGATCGCGTCGGGCGGCCCGGCGCGCTGTCCCTGTCGCTGTCGCTGTCGCTGTCGCTGTCGCTGTCGAGAGCCACGAGTCCTGGCCCTGACCTCGCCACCAGGTTTGGCCGATCGCCGCCACCGGGAATCGGATGGCAACGGTTCACTCCCACGGGTGTGCCGTACACCACACAGAGAGGTGTTTGGTGGAACCCACCGTCATCGTCCTGATCGTCATCATCGTGCTGCTGGTGCTGGCCCTCGCCGCCGCCGGTCTCGTGATCTCCCGCCGCCGCCGCTCGGAGCAGCTGCAGGAGCACTACGGATCCGAGTATGGGCGCACCCTCGAGGAGACCGGCAACAAGCGCGACGCCGAGGCCCGACTGGCCGAACGAGCAAAGCGCCACCGCAACCTCGACGTGCGCGACCTGACGCCCGAGGAGCGGGAGCGGTACGCCGCCTCGTGGAACGGCATCCAGCAAGACTTCGTCGACGACCCGGGCCGGGCCGTCCATGCCGCCGACGACCTCGTCGGCGACATCATGCGCACCCGCGGCTACCCCGTCGACGACTTCGAGCAGCGGGCCGAGGACATCTCGGTGGAGCACCCCGACGTCGTGCAGCACTACCGCGAGGCCCGCGCCGTCCGCGACGAGGGCGACTCCGCCGACACCGACCGGCAGCGCCACGCCATCACCTCCTACCGGCCCCTCGTCGAGTCGCTGCTCGACACGGCCGGCCGACGCGACAACCCCCGACACAGCGCGTCGCACGACCGTTTGCGCGAGTCCAACGGCCAGGTCCCGGCCGACACCTCCCTCACCGAGGAGCAGAACCGATGATCACTCCCGACGAGACCCGCCCGGGCGACACACCGCAGGGCGGGGTCCGCGGTGCGATCAACGAGTTGTTCGGACGTGGCGAGCGCACCGACGACCGCACTCGGCCGGACGACCGAACGCGGCAACAGGACGCTGTCGCCGGGACCCACCCCGGCCCCACGGCCGATCCGAGCGTCGACACCCGCACCGACACCGACCGGTACGACGTCGCGGCGGACGGTCCGGACGGGACGACCGGGGTCTCGCCCAGGACCGTCGCCGCGCCGACCGGCAGCACCGTGCCCGCAGACACCACTGCGGCAGACACCACTGCGGCGGACATCACTGCGGCGGACACCAGTGCGGCGAGCACCATGGCTGCGGGCGGCACCGTCCCGGCGACCACCGCATCGCCGGCGCAGTCCACCGGCCGCACCGACGCCCCACCCCCGGGGGGACCGGCCGGGGTTGGACAGGACAGATGGGACGACGGCCGCACGCCCGACGGCGCAACCCGCGCCGACCGGGACGGGGCCGACCGGGACGGGGCCGACCGGGACGGGGCCGACCGGGCCGACGGTGACACCGACAGCCGGCACAGCCTCCGCCAGGACGACGTCGACCGGACCGGCGTGGACCCCCGCATCGTCGACCACGGCACCATCGACCACGCCGCCATCGACCACGCCGCCGGCTCTCGCGGTGCGGTCGACCGGAACGCGAGCCGCAGTTCGGTGGAGCGGAACGCGAGCGAGCCGCGCAGCGACGCAGTTCCGGCCGACGGTTCGGCCGTGCCCCTCCCGATCGGAGGTATCACCGGTGACGGTCTCGGCGATGCGGTCGACCGGGACACCGCCCGTTCGACGTCCGGGCAGCCCCTCCCCGCCCGCACGGCCGGCGAGCAGCCGGGATCCGCCACGCCGTCCGCGGGGCCGGACAGCGCCGGACAGGACACCGACGGCCGGGAGCGACTGGTCAGCCGCGAGCGGGCCGAGTCGTACGGATCGCGCTGGGACAGGGTGAAGGGTGGGTTCGTCGACGAGCCCAGCCGCGCCGTGGCCGACGCGGACAAGCTGGTCGGGGAGCTGCTCGACGAGCTGCAGAACCTGTTCACCGAGCAGCGCAAGGACATCGAGCGCAGCCTCGCCGCCGACGAGACCTCCACCGAGGACATGCGGCTGGCGTTGCGCCGCTACCGCAGCTTCTTCGACCGGCTGCTGTCCATCTGAGCCGAACGCACGACGGGCGGTGGACCGGTTGGTCCACCGCCCGTTGTCGTGCGGATCGTCGATCAGCGCCGGCCCAGTCGCCGCACCAGCACGACCAGGGCGACGACGCCGGCAACCGCGGCCGCCGCCCACTGCACCGGACGCATGCCGAGCGCCAGCCGGGCTGCGGCCCGCGGTACCGGCGACACGTGGGAACTGCCGGTGGCCACCTTGCCCAGCCGCGTGCCGGCGCCCGCCCCGACGGTGGCGGTCGGACCGTCCGGCCCCACCACCCGCACGGTCACACCCGCCGCGGCCAGCAGGTCGGCCACCTGGCCGACCGCGGCCGGTTCGGCCGCAGCGAACAGGACGTCAGGATGCTCGACGTCGACCTGCACCTGCCGGCCGTGCCCGGTGACATGAGCCATGGTCGTGCGACCGCTCGGCGCGGTGACCTGCATCCGCAGATCGGCCTCGATCTCCAGGGGCGTGCCGTCCGCGATGCGGGCCCAGTCGATGCCGGTCGCGTCGAGCCCGGTCAGGTCAGGCACGCGCCGAACCGGCGTCGTCCTTGTCGGTGGTCTTGATGCGCAGCGTGCCGTCGAGCTTCCAGATCGCCCGCGGCGAGTCCGGGCCGGTGGTCTTGGGGACCTCCACGTACATCTTGTCGAAGTGGTACTCGACCGTGGCACCCTTGCCGGTGAGGTAGGACCACATCTCCTTCGCAATGTCGGTGATGTCGGTCGTGCCCTGCTCCGTGGCGCTCGTCATGAACTCTCCCTGTGTCGTCGAAGCCGTGTTGTCGAGTGCCGGTTCGTTGGTACCGGCGATAGCCATCATCGGTCCGCCCGGGACTTCCCGCGACCGCGCCGATCTACACTTCGTCGGTGCATCCCGTCCCGGCCGATCACCTCGGCGTCCCGGGCATCGTCGACGCCGAGGTGATCGGCCGGGGCGGGTTCGGCACCGTGCACGCGGCGTGGGAGCCGGAGTTCGGGCGCCGGGTGGCGGTCAAGGTCCTGACCGAGCGGATCGACGGCGAGGGCGTGCGGCGGGCGTTCGCCCGCGGGTGCCGCGCGATGGGCTCCCTCTCGGGGCACCCGCACATCGTCTCCGTGCACCGCGGCGGCACCACGTCGTCGGGTGAGCCGTACATCGTCATGGACTTCCTGGCCCGGGGGTCGCTCGCCGACCGCCTCCGCCGCGACGGCCCCCTGCCGTGGGCCGAGGTGCTGGAGGTGGGCGTGACGATGGCCGGGGCGCTGGAGACCGCGCACCGAGCGGGCGTTCTGCACCTCGACGTCAAGCCGGCGAACATCCTCATCTCCCGGTTCGGCGAGCCCAAGTTGGGCGACTTCGGAATCTCGCGGCTCCCTGGCGTCACCGAGGGCACCACGGACGGGCAGGTGCGCGCGAGCGCCGCCTACGCCGCTCCCGAGCGGCTGCTGACCGGAACGGCATCGCCCGCCGCCGACCTCTACGGCCTCGGCGCCACCCTGTTCGCGCTGCTCAGCGGCGCGCCCGCGTTCTCGGGCACCGACCTGCTGGCCACCGTCGCCCGCGCGGCGAACGAGCCGGTGCCCTACGGGGTGCCCGATCCGGTGGCCCGGGTCGTCGAGCACCTGATGGCCAAGATGCCCGCACACCGGCCCCCGACCGCGGCCACCGCGGCGCACGCACTGCAGGCCGCGCAGCAGGCCACCGGCCAGGAGGTGACGCGGGCGGTCGTCGAGGGGGCAGCACCCGCGGCCGGGAACGGCGCCGCGCCCGTCGCGTTCCGGCCCGTCGCGTCGCGTCGCCGGCATCGCGGACCTGCTGAGCAGGCACGTCACCACGGGTGGTGGCTCGGTGTCGGCGGCGGCCGCGCCGCCGCCCGACCCGACTCCACCGCCGCCCGCCGAGCAGGTGACCGTCGCGTCCGGGGTCGACCATCCCGACACCGAGGACGTCCGGGCGGTGATGCAGGCCTACGTCTCCGGCATCGACGAGCGTCGCTACCCCGACGCGTTCTCCCGATTCAGCCCCGACTCCGACTCCGCCAGGGGTGGGTTGGAGCTGTGGACGGCGGGGCAGTCCACGACTGCGATCACCGCCGCGCGGATCGTCGCGGTGCGGGACGCGGAGACCGACGGCGAGGTCGAGGCCGACCTGACGTTCACCAGCCAGCAGTCCGCCGAGTACGGGCCCAGCGGTCAGACCTGCACGAACTGGGAACTGACCTACGAGATGACTGCGCCAGAGCCGGACCGGTTGATCCGCAAGGCCCGGATGCTGAACCCGCCGAGGGCCTGCTGACCGTCAGCCCGCCACGGTGTCGGCGAGCCCCACCACCGGACCGACCACCACCACGGCCGGCGGCACGATCCCGTGCTCGCGCACGACATCGGCGACGGTGGCGAGCGTGGCGCGGGCGGAGCGCTGGATGCGCATGGTGCCGTCCTGCACGATCGCGACGGGGGTGTCGGCGGCCCGGCCGCCGTCGATCAGGGCCGCCGCGAACGCCCCGATCCGCTCCACGGCCATGAGCAGCACGATCGTGCCGCGCAGCCGGCCGAGGGCGGGCCAGTCGACGAGCGAGCGCGGGTCGTCGGGGGCGACGTGGCCGGAGACGACGACGATCTCGTGCGCCACCCCTCGGTGGCTGACGGGCACCCCGGCGACGGCCGGCGCGGCGAACGCGCTGGTCACGCCGGGGACCACGGTCACCGGCACACCCGCGTCGGCGCAGGCCTGGACCTCCTCGAAACCGCGGCCGAACACGTACGGGTCGCCGCCCTTGAGCCGCACCACGAACCGGCCCGCTCGGGCGTGCTCCACGAGCAGCTCGTTGATCCGGGCCTGGTTCATCGCGCGGCCGTAGGGGATCTTGGACGCGTCGATCACCTCGACGTGCGGGCCGAGGGCGTCGAGCAGGTCGCGGGGGCCCAGGCGGTCGGTGACGACGACGTCCGCGCGGGCCAGCAACCGCCGCCCGCGCACCGTGATCAGCTCCGGGTCGCCCGGCCCGCCCCCGACCAGCGCGACGCCCGGGGTGACGGGCTCGGCGGTGTCGTCCACGAGCCCGGCCTGCAGCGCCTCGACCAGCGCCGTGCGCACCGCGGCCGAGCGGCGCGGGGCCCGCCCGGCGAGCACGCCGACCGTCAGGCCGTCGTGACGACCGACCGCCGGCGTGACGGCGCTGCCGGCGGGGGCGTCATCGGCTCGGACGCAGAACACCCGTCGCCGTTCCGCCTCGGCGCCGACCTCGGCGTTCACGTGCGGGGAGTCGGTGCAGGCGACGGCATACCAGGCGCCGTCGAGGTCGCCGTCGGCGAACGAGCGGGGGGTCCAGCGCAGCTCGCGGGCGGCCGCCATGCCCTCCACGGCCGGGGTGAGCTCCGGCGCGATGACCTCGACGTCCGCGCCGGCAGCCAGCAGGCCGGTCAGGCGCCGCTGCGCGACGGTGCCGCCCCCGACGACGACGACCCGACGGCCGGCGAGATCGAGCCCGGCGAGGTAGTGGTCCCTCACGGGTGCCCGTGACCGTGACCGCGACCGGTCGGGTCGTCAGGGTGGTGGTGGGGGGTCTGCGGCGCACCGACCTTGTCCTCGAACCCCGGCAGCGGCACGCGGTAGGCGCACGCGTCGCAGTTCATCCGGATGTCACCGTGCAGTGCCTCGCGGTAGCGCTCGACGACGAGCCCGGCCAGCTCGTCGGTGTCGCCGAGATGGCCGGCTGTGCGGACGTCGACGTCCGCGTGCTCGGCGGCGAAGGCAGCGGCCTGCTCGTCGACCCGTCGGGGCAGGACGCCGTCGAAGAGGAAGTACGGAGCAACGACGACCCGCTGTGCCCCCAGCGCCCGGCAGCGGGCCAGGCCCGCATCGACGTCCGGGCGGGCAAGCGAGACGTACGCCGGCTCGACGAAGTCGTAGGGCCGGCCCTCCTGCAGCAGCCGCGCCACCTTGCTGAGCTCGGCGTTCGCGCCCGGATCGGTGGAGCCGCGTCCGACGAGCAGCACCGCGGTGCCCGCGGCCGGGGCCGCCGCCGCGATGCGGGCCGCGAGGATCTCCTGCAGCACGGGGTGTGGGCCCAACGGCCGGCCGACGACGAAGCCGGTGGACGGGTCGCGCCTGACCTCGCGCTGCAACGCCGCGGGGATGTCGCCCGTGGCGTGCGCGGCGCCGACCAGCACCATCGGCACCGCGACCATCGTGGTGTGGCCGCGCCCGGCCAGCGCCGTCCAGGCCTCGTGGACGGTCGGCCGGGACAGCTCGACGAACCCGCCGCCGACGTCGACCCGCTCGTCGGCGAGGCGGCTGCGCAGACGGTCGGTGAACGCGACGAACTCCGCCACCCCCGTGGCGTCGACGGTGCCGTGGCCGACGAGCATGAGGGGTGCCGCGCTCAGCGTCAGTGCAGCGGGCGTCGACACGGTCATCGTGGAACCTCGCAGGGATCGAGGCCGTACAACAGGGCGTTGACGGCGGCCGCCGCGACGGCGGCCCCCCCGCGCTCGGAACGGTTGGACACGGCAGGGATCCCCGACGCTCGCAGCGCGGCCTTGGCCGCCACCGCGCCGACGAACCCGACGGGCAGGCCGACGACCAGCGCCGGTGCGACGAGCCCGGCCGCGGCGGCGCGCACCAGCTCGGCCAGGGCGGTGGGGGCGTTGCCGATGGCCCAGACCGCGCCGACGGGATGGACGGCGACCGCGGCCCGGATGCCGGCGGCGGAGCGGGTGAGCCCGTCGGGCGGCGACTCGACCCGCGAGCCGGCCGGCGACTCGACCTGCGACACGACGACGCCCAGGTCGAGCGCGACCGTCGCGGATCGGGACGTGATGCCGGCCGCCACCATCGCGACGTCGGTGATCAGCGGCGCCCCGGCCAGCAGGGCGGCCCGGCCGGCCCGCAGCGCGTCCTCGTCCACCACCAGGTCGCCGGCCCAGCCCGGGTCGGCGCTGGTGTGCACGATGCGTTCGACCACCGCGCGCGTCCACGGGGGCAGATCGGTGGTGTCGAGGCGGCTGCGCAGGATCGCGTACGACTCCACCTCGATGGGATGCGCGGTGCGCACGGCGATGATCTCCTCCCCGGGTGTCCTCGCCCGGTCGGAACGGATGGTCCGCGGCGGCCCGGGGTCTGACTTCCCCTCGCCCGGAAGATCCCTGGCACAGAGGTCACAGTGGCGGGACCGTCCGGTGTCGCACCGGGTTCCCGAGCAGCCGAGAGATGAGCATAACCCGCGGGCGCGGCCGTGATCGTCGCCAGTGTCACCGTGCTGCGGTCGCCACGACCATGACACCCGTAACGATCACCGGCGACGGAGGTCGGTCGGCGTGATCGCTCGTGGATGCACTCGGGCAACGGGGTGGGGTCGCTCGGGTACATCCGCTGCCGATCATGCCGTGCGCGACCACCTCGAGAGCTGCTCGGCGATCTTCGACACCTCGTCCAGCGTGCCCTCGGCGATCGAGAGGACGAACTCGGCCACCTCGTCGTCGGCGGCGATCAGGGCCTGGCCGTTGATGTCGAGGAAAACGAATGTGGCGAGCCACGCCAACCGCTTGTTGCCGTCGACCAGGGCGCGGTTGCGCACGAGCGAGTGCAGCAACGCCGCGGCCTTCTGGTGCAGGGTGGGGTAGGCGTCCTCGCCGGACACCGTGGTCTGTGGGCGTGCCGCAGCGGAGGCGATCAGGCCGTGGTCGCGCACGGCGACCTCTCCGTCGACGGCGTCGCGGGCGATCAGCAGCAGGTCGTCGAGGTCGAGGTAGGTGGTCACGACTCACCGAGCCTGCGCAAGGCGTCGCGGTAGCGCTCGGCGCCCAGAGCCGAGGAGGCGGCGACCCGGGAACGGTGATCGGATCGCTCCACGTAATCCAGGATCGCGGCGCGCGCGACCGTCTGCATGGATCGTCCCTCGTGCTCGGCCTGCTTGCGCAGGGCCTCGGTCTCCTCGTCGGTCAACCGCAGCGTCATGGCCATGGGTTGAAGATACCGCGCTGATACCACTCAGCTCCAGCGATAACCGCGCGGTGTCACCATCCGACCGGCCACCATCCGGGTCGTGCTCGACCCGACCACCACCGTCGTGAGCATGTCCACCTGCTCGGCGTCGAACGTCCCCAGGGGCGCGGTCCACACCCGCTGGCCCGGCCGGCCGGCCTGCCGCACCGCCCCGACCGGTGTCGACGGGGGGCGGTGGTCGCGGAAGGCGTCGAGGGCGGCGCCGAGCTGCCAGTGCCGGTCGCGGCTGCGTGGGTTGTAGAAGACGGTGACGAGGTCGGCCGCCGCGGCGGCCGCGACCCGCTGCTCGATCACGGGCCACGGGGTGTGCAGGTCCGACAGCGAGACGATCATGTGGTCGTGCCCCAGCGGGGCCCCGAGCAGTGACGACGCGGCCAGCGCCGCCGTCACGCCGGGGATGCCGACCACCTCGATGTCGGCGCCCGCCCCCTCCAGGGCGGGGCTCGCCATCGCGTAGACGCCCGCGTCGCCGGAGCCGATCAGCGCCACCGCGTGGCCCTTCGCGGCGA
>JAYSXW010000238.1:0-13205 GCA_043716935.1 Pseudonocardia sp. | reverse complement strand
GCGGCCAGCCGATCCGCAGCACCAACTGCGGTGACAGGGTGCCGCCGAGCACCTCGTCCCGCACCAGGTCCCGGGTGCCGGCCACTTCCAGCGGCTCGCTGAGCACGCTGCTCCCGAGCCCGAGCGTCGTGGCGCGGAGCAGGACGGCGCTGATCGCCTCGCCCGCGCGCAGGTGCGACAGTCGATCGTCCGACGACGTACCGAGGACGAGCACCGTGGCCGCATCCGGCGCGGGTTTGGCGACGTCGACCGGAGCGGCCCCGTCGACCGGAGCGGCCCCGTCGCCCAGATCACCGGCCGCGAACCGGCGTGCGGGCGTTCCGGCCCGCGACCCCGGAGCCGGGATCGCCGCCGCCGGAACCCCGACCGGTCCGGTTCGCCGCTCCGCGAGTCCGGTCCACGTCCGCAGCTCGGCCTCGTAGCCGAACGTGTCGGCGTGCTCGACCGCGGCGGTGCGGATCGCGATGTCGAGCGTCTGGCGGTCGACCGGTTCGGTCACGGCGCGCAGCACGGCCCCCTGCCCGGCGGCACAGTCCACCAGCTGCACGAGAAACGCCTCGGGCACCGGCCACTCGGCGAACCGCCTGCGGTCGGAGTGCCGTCCGGACATGGCGGCGACCTGCTCGGTCGCGAGCGCGCGGTCGACCCCGTCGGCGCCCGGTCGGAGCGCCACGACGGCGAGCAGGTCGGGCTGCTCGGGGTCGGGGAGGCGTTCGACGGTGACACCTATGTCCGAGGCGGCCAGCGCCATCCGCAGGTGGTGCAGCCAGGCGCCGCAGCTGAGGAGCAGGTCGCGGCCGTCCGGGTCGGTCGCGGGCAGCCACCGTTCGGTGTCGGCGTAGAGGTACACCGCCGCGTCGTCGTACTGCCACCGCCACGGCTGCGTGTTGTGCACCGAGGGGGCCCGGCCCGCCAGCTCCAGGGCCGCGTGCACCGAGTCGTGGTCGACCATACCGGTGATCATGTCCGCTCCGTCTCCGGTGGCTGCTCGTGGCCCGTCTTCTCGTCGGGCGCTGGGAGGCGGCAGCCGCCGGACCCATTCACGCAGCCGCCGTGCACCGGGCACAGGTGCCGCAGGTCCGTGGTCGTGAGGCCGTCCGGCCCGATCGGGTCGGACGCGGTCCGATGCAGGCTGCCGCGCGCGAGTTGTTGTCGACGCGCGCGGGGCCTCGCGCGCGTGGCCGTCAACTCGCGCGCACACGAGTTTATGCACCGTACGCGTGCGCACGAGTTGTGCACCGTGCGTGCCGCGCTCAGACGGGCACGGTGGCGGTGCCGACCCCCACGGGCGCAACGTCCGGCACCGCGACCTCCCGCTCCGGCGCGACGATCGTGACCGCGCACGACGCATGCAGCACGCAGTGCAGCCCGACCGACCCCAGCACCGCACTGGCCACCGCACCCCGGCCCCGGTGCCCGAGGACCAGCAGGTCGGCGTCCCTCGACTCCGCCAGCAGGACGTCGGACGGCGCGCCGACGACGGCGGCCACCGACACCGGAACCCGCGTGAGCAGATCCCCATGCGCGGCGACGACCCCGTCCACCATCCGCTGCGCATCGGCCCGCACCTGCGCGACGACCTCGACCGACGGCGCCACCACGCCCATTCCGTAGGTCGCCACCCAGTACTCCGGCAGCGGCACCACGGCCACCACCCGCAGCCGGGCGCCCCGCCGGGCCGCGTCGTGCAGGGCGTGCTCCAGAACCGGCCGCGACGCGCGGGTCCCGTCCACGCCCACCACCACTGTCCCGATCTCGTCCATGTCCGTCTCCTCGCTCGCGTGCCGGCTGTTGGGTTCGATCCCGGGGACCTCGACCGTCGCTCGCCAGCTCGGTCGGGTCCCCGGGTGCCGTGCAGACGTCAGAACCGTCGACCACCCGTCTCGGTGGCGCGGGCCCGATGCGGTGTGGCCGCGCACGACGATGGCTCTCGCCCCCGCGATCGCGATCATCGGCGCGCCCCCGCCGCCTCGTCCCCGGCCGCCCCACCGTGCCCGGTCGCGGTGGGCTCCGCCAGGGGCCGAAGGTCCCGGACTCCTCAACTCCCGGCACCGGCCGGGCGGACGACCGCGACCGGGCACGGCGCGTGGTGCAGCAGCGCCTGGCTGACCGAGCCCAGGACGAGGCCCGCGAACGTCCCCCGCCCGCGCGATCCGGCGACCACGAGCTGGGCGCCGGCGGACTGCTCCAGCAGAGCCCGGGCCGGGCGGTCCCGGGCCACCACCCGACGCACGGTCACGTCGGGGAACTTCGCGCCCCGTGCGGCCAGCCACTCGGTCAGGTTCTCCTCCTGGAAGGCGGCCTGTCCGTCCGGCGGCGACGTCAACCGGTCCGCGATGCTGTCGTGCCACGTGTGCACCGCGACCAGCGGCACCCGCCGGGCCGACGCGGCCTCGTAGGCGAACGCGATCGCCGCGGCACCGCCGAGAGATCCGTCGACCCCCACCACCACGGGGCCCTCCATCGGCACCGGCCCGCCGCCGGCGGACCCCCGCACCACGACGACCGGGCACTGCGCGTGGGCGGCCAACGCGACGGCCACCGAACCGACCAGCAGTGCGGTGACGCCACCCGCGCCCCGGTCGCCGAGCACCACCAGCGGCGCGCGCCCGGACTCGGCGACGAGAGTCGGGACCGGTTCGCCGGTCAACACCTCGGTGACGACGTCGGCCCCCGGCGCGATCTGCCGCGCGAGCACCGCGGCCGCGCCGACGGCATCTGCGGCCTCCTCCCGCAGGGCCTCGCGGTAGAGCACGCCGACACGCGGGTCCCCCGGGCGGGTCGGGGGCATCGGGCCGACGGCGTCGACCAGCCGCAGCCCGATGTGGCGGTGCCGCGATTCGCACGCGGCCCACTGCACGGCGTCGAGAGCCGTCTGCGAACCGTCGACACCGACCACGATCGGCGCCGGGGCACTGCGCACGCTCACCATGAATCCTCCTGCGTTCGTTGCGCACCGGTCCCGGTGCATTCCCCACCGTGCGCCCATCGCCCGCCGACCGGCAGCAGCCGTGGTCCCGCCGCGACCGGGCCCTTACCCAGGTCGGGGCAGGTCCTAGGGCCCTTACCCAGGTCGGGGCAGGTCCTAGGGCCCTGCCCCGCACCTGCTCGGGACGCCAGCATCAGGATCTGTCCCGCGCCCAGCCATGGAGGTCGGCATGCCGAAGTACGTGTACTCGTTCGCCGAAGGCCACAAGGACCTCAAGGACCTGCTGGGCGGGAAGGGCGCGAACCTCGCGGAGATGGCCAACATGGGCCTCCCGGTGCCGCCCGGGTTCACCATCACCACCGGGGCCTGCCGGGCATACCTGGCGTCCGGGGTCGAACCGCCGGAGCTCGCCGCGCAGGTGGACCGGCACCTGGACGCACTGCAGGCGGCGATGGGCAGGCGGCTCGGTGATCCCGACGACCCGCTGCTGGTGTCGGTGCGGTCCGGGGCGACCTTCTCGATGCCGGGGATGATGGAGACCGTCCTCGACGTCGGGCTCAACGACTCCTCCGTGCACGGGCTCTCCGCCGTCTCCGGCGACGACCGGTTCGCCTGGGACTCCTACCGGCGCCTGATCCAGATGTTCGGCACGACCGTGCTCGGGATCGACGGGGCACACTTCGACGACGTGTTCGAGGCGGCGAAGCACGCCCGGGGCACCGCCGACGACCTCGGCCTGCACGCCGACGATCTGCGGACGGTCGTCGTGGCGTACCAGGCGGTCGTGCGGGAACGGTCCGGCCGGGAGTTCCCCCAGGACCCTCGGGTGCAGCTGGACATGACGGTCCGCGCGGTGTTCGCGTCGTGGAACGCCGAGCGCGCCGTCCTCTACCGCCGCCAGGAACGCATCCCGGCCGACCTGGGCACGGCGGTGACCGTGATGGCCATGGTGTTCGGCAACCTGTGGCCCGACTCCGGCTCGGGCGTGGCGTTCACCCGCGACCCGGCCACCGGCACACCGGGCGTCTATGGCGACTACCTGGCCCACGCCCAGGGCGAGGACGTCGTCGCCGGCATCCGCAACACCCTCCCGTTGACCGAGCTGCAACGGCTCGACCCGGTCTCCTACCGCGACCTCCTGGTGAACATGGCCACCCTGGAGCGGCACTACCGCGACCTGTGCGACATCGAGTTCACCATCGAACGCGGCCGCCTGTGGATGCTGCAGACGCGGGTCGGCAAGCGCACCGCGGGAGCCGCGTTCGCCATCGCCTGCCAGCTCGTCGACGAGGGCCTGATCAGTACGGACGAGGCGCTGCGGCGGGTCACCGGGGCCCAGCTGGTGCGGCTGATGTTCCCCTGTTTCGCCCCCGGCGAGGCGACGACCGTGCTGGCGGTCGGGATGAACGCCTCCCCCGGTGCCGCCACCGGCGCGGCGGTGTTCGACAGCCCCACCGCGGTGGCCCGGGCGGCCGCCGGCGAGGACGTCATCCTCGTACGGCGGGAGACCAACCCCGACGACCTGGCCGGGATGATCGCCGCGCAGGGCGTGCTGACCAGCCGCGGCGGCCGCACCAGCCACGCGGCCGTCGTCGCGCGTGGCATGGGCAGGACCTGCGTGTGCGGCGCCGAGGACCTGGACGTCGACGTGGACGGCCGACGGTTCGTCGGGCCAGGCGGGCTCGTGGTCGCCGAGGGTGACCTGCTGTCGATCGACGGCAGTACCGGTGAGGTGTTCCTGGGTGCGGTGCCGGTCATGGCCTCCCCCGTCATGGAGTACTTCGAGGGCACGCTCGATCCCGCGGACCCGCAGGCCGGGGAGCTGGTCCGTGCGGTGCACCGGCTCATGGTCCACGCCGACAAGACGCGTCGGCTCGCGGTGTACGCCAACGCCGACACCGGAGACGACGCCGCCCGGGCCCGGCGGTTCGGGGCCGACGGCATCGGGCTGTGCCGCACCGAGCACATGTTCCTGGGCGACCGCCGCGAGCAGGTCGAGCGACTCGTGCTGGCCGACACCGACGCCGAACGTGACGCCGCGCTGGCCGTTCTGCTGCCCCTGCAGCGCGCCGACTTCGTCGAGGTGCTCACCGCGATGCAGGGGCTCCCGGTCACCATCCGGCTGCTCGACCCACCGCTGCACGAGTTCCTGCCCGACCTGACCGAGCTGTCGGTGCGGGTTGCACTGGCGGCGGAACGCGGTCGGGTCGACGACGCCGACGTGCGACTGCTCGCCGCGGTGCGCCGGTTGCACGAGGAGAACCCCATGTTCGGGCTGCGCGGGGTGCGCCTGGGGATCGTCGTCCCCGGCCTGTTCGGTATGCAGGTCCGCGCGATCGCGCAGGCGGCCGCCACCCTGCGACGCGACGGTGTCGAGGTCCGTCCGGAGATCATGGTCCCGCTGGTCGGGGCTGTGCAGGAGCTCCAGGCGGTGGCGCAGGAGACCTCGGCGGTGCTCGCGCAGGAGGCGCAGCGCCACGGCGTGGAGCTCGACGCCGCGATCGGCACGATGATCGAGCTGCCCCGCGCCGCGCTCACCGCGGGCCAGATCGCCGAGTCCGCCGAGTTCTTCTCCTTCGGCACCAATGACCTCACGCAAACGACCTGGGGTTTCTCCCGCGACGACGTCGAGGGCGCGTTCTTCTCCCGCTACCTGGAACGCGGCATCTTCGAAACGTCACCGTTCGAGACCCTGGACATCGACGGGGTCGGCCGCCTCATCCGGATCGCCGTGGCCGAGGGCCGGGCCACCCGCCCGGACATCCGGCTCGGTGTGTGCGGCGAACACGGCGGCGACCCCGACTCCATCCACTTCTTCCACCACGAGGGCCTCGACTATGTCTCCTGCTCCCCGTTCCGGGTGCCCGTCGCCCGGCTGGAGGCCGGCCGCGCCGCCCTCGACCCCCAATGAGCCAGGCGCGACCGACGACGGTATAGGGAGCGATATGAGGCATTGGGATGATCTGAGTGATCGGCAGCAGACGGTGGTCCTGGTCGCGGCGTCGGTGCAGCTTTCGCTGGCCGCGACGGCATGGGCCGACCTCACGACCCGCCCGGCTGCGCTCGTCAACGGGCGCAAGGCGGTGTGGGCGGTCGCCATCGGGATCAACTTCCTCGGCCCGCTCGCCTACTTCCGGTGGGGCCGCCATCTCGCCGAGTAGGACCCCCGGTCCTCAGCGCAGGGTGCTGACCGCATGACCCGCCGGGCGACACGCCGGAGCCTGGCCGGCGGCGAAGGGCCGGAGCGCCGGCGCGGGACGGAGTGCCGTCGACACCGCTGCGATCCTCTCGGACCCGTCGCTGCGGCGTCAGCCACCAGTGCGGGTCTCCTGACCATCGACGAGAACGGCCCTCCAGCTCAATATGTGAACCATGTTGCCGATGGCGGAGCAGGACCAGGTGGAGTAGCTGGCCGGCGGCAGCGTCACGAGCACCCCCGGCACAGCCCGGTCTCCTGCTCGTCGTCCTCGGCCCATCCCGGGGATGCGCCGCCCGGCCGGTGGACTCGGCAGGCTCGCGTGGTTACCCCTGCTCTTCATCACCGAAGACGGGACCTCGTGTCCTGTCCCCGGCGCGCGGTCGCGGCGACGGTGGACCCATGACCCCCGATGGACGACGCGGCCACCCCGCGCGGCAGGCGCGCGGGGTGGACCGCGACGACGAGATGACCGAACTGCCCCGTACGACGTGGGGTCTCTCCCGCGACGATGTCGAGCGGGTGAGCACCGATGATCTGATGTCCCTGGCCGCCGAACGCGGGTCCACGCCGATGCAGGTCGGGGCGGTCCTGCTGCTGGACGCGGGCGAACGCCTGGATCCCGAGCTCGTCCTGCACACCTTCGCCCGCCGGATCACCGCCGTCCCGCGCCTGCGCCAGCGTCTCGTGCGGGTCCCCTGGGGGTGCGGTCGGCCGGTGTGGGTCGACGATCGGGATTTCGCCGTGGGCAACCACCTCGCCGTGGTCCCGTGTCCGTCGCCCGGCAGTGAGACCGCCGTACTGGAGGTGGCGGCCGACCTGCTCACGACCCGGCTGCGGCGCGACCGCCCGCTGTGGGCGGCGAGGTTGGTGACGGACACGGGTCAGGGCGGCTCGGCGCTGGTCGTGGTGTTCCACCACGTCCTCGCCGACGGGATCGGCGGCCTGGCCGTCCTGGCCGGCCTGGTCGACGGCGCAGCCGACACCGACGACCCCGCGTTCCCCCGCCGGATGCCCTCGCGGCGCCGGCTCGCCGTCGAGGCGGCGAGGGATCGCCTCCGGTCGGCCGGGCGGATCCCCGGGGCTCTGCGCCGCCTCGGGGATGGCGCCTCGCAGCTGGGACCGGTGGTCAGCGGACGCCTGGCCCGGACGTCGCTCAACACACCCACCGGACCACGCAGATGCCTGGCGGGTGTCCAGGTCGACCTCGACGAGGTCCACCGGGCCGCCCACCGGCACGGCGCCACGGTGAACGACGTCGTCCTCTCGGCCATCGCCGCAGCCCTGCGCCGCCTCCTCGCGGTTCGCGGCGAGCGCATCGACGAGTTCCTCGTGTCGGTGCCCTTCTCCGCCCGGCGCCACACCACGGCGCACGACCTGGGCAACCGGAGCGGCGTCGTCCCCCTGCACGTGACCGGAACGGGCCATCCCGCGGAACGGCTCACCTCGCTGGCGGCGACCACCCGGGCGGCGAAGCAGGCCCCACCCGGCGCCTCCACCGCGCTGCTGAGCCCGCTGTTCCGGCTGCTGGCGGCGGTCGGCGTCTTCCGGTGGTTCATCGACCGCCAGCGGCTCGTCCACACATTCGTGAGCAACATACGCGGACCGGACACCCGCCTGTCGTTCCTCGGCTGCCCGATCACGACCATCATCCCGCTCAGTGCGCCCACCGGAAACGTGACGGTCTCCTTCGCCGTCCTGTCCTACGCCGGCGGCCTCCGGATCACCCTCGCCGCGGACCCCGACACCTGCCCCGACCTGTCCCGACTGCGGGAGATGCTGGACGAGGAAGTCCGCGTCCTGACCGCAGCCGGGTGACCCTGGAGAACAACATGATGCGGATCGCCGTCGCCGTCCTGTTCGTCCTGCACGGCCTGATCCACCTGCTCGGGTTCGTGAAGGCCTTCGGGTTCGCGGACCTGCCGCAGCTCAGCCAGACCGGGTCGCGACCCGTCGGTGTGCTGTGGTTGGCCGCGACGCTGCTGTGCCTCACCGCGGCGGCCGCGCTGTTCCTCGCTCCGCGCCGATGGTGGGCGGTGGGCGCACTCGCGGTGGTGGTCTCGCAGGCCGCCATCGGCACGGCCTGGTCCGACTCCATGGTCGGTACCGTCGCCAACGTGCTGCTGCTCGTGGCGGTCCTGTACGGATTCGCCTCCCGCGGGCCGCTGAGCCTGCGCGCCGAGTACGAGCACCACCTCCGGCACGCCTGGCCGTGGACGGCCCCGCAGGACGTCACCGAGGCCGACCTCGCCCCGCTGCCCGATCCGGTGCAGCGCTACCTCCGCCGCGCCGAGGTGGTCGGCCGGCCCCGGGTGAACGATTTCCGGGCGACCTGGACCGGCCGGATACGCAGCGGCCCGGACAGCCCATGGATGACCTTCACCGCGGACCAGCTCAACACCCTGGACATCCCACGTCGCTTCTTCGCGATGAACGCGCGGATGAAGGGGTTGCCGGTCGACGTCTTGCACGCTTTCGACGAGCAGGGTGCATCCATGCGGGTCCGGCTGCTCTCGGTACGCACCATGGTCGACGCCCGCGGCGCGGAGCTCACCCACGCCGAGACAGTCACCCTCTTCAACGACCTGTGCGTACTGGCGCCCGGCGCACTGGTCTGCGCCGACGTCGCCTGGCAACCTGTCGACGCGCACTGCGCCGTCGGCCGTTTCACCCTGGGCGTCAACACCATCACGGCCGAGCTGAGGTTCGACGACGACGGGAACCTCGTCGACTTCGTGTCGGACGACAGGGCGGCCGGCTCACCGGACGGACGCACCTTCACGCGCATGCGCTGGACGACCCCAGTCCGCGACCACGCCCGGGTCGGCCCCGCCCGGGTCCCCACCCGGGGTGAAGCCAGGTGGCACCCGGACTCGGGCGCGTGGACCTACGGTGAGTTCACCCTCACCTCACTCGCATACAACGTGGCGCGTCGACAGCCTCCCCTCGGCCGTCCGGCCACGTCCGCCGTGATCGGCAGATCCGGCTGACGTCTCAAAAGGACCATGGCGGACCCGGCCAGCGGCAGTGTCACGAGCACCCCCGGCACCAGGCTCGCGGAGCCGACGGCCGCCGGGTCGGAGTCGGTAACGCGACGGCGGTGATATCGACGAGGCCGTCCCCGAAACCAGCGCGGTGAGCATCAGACCCCGGAACACCGACTCCTCGACGAACCCCACCGCCAGTGCCAGCAGCAGCAGGCCCGTCACTGTGAGCGCGTCGACGAACTCGACACCCGGGATCAGGTTGAGGGCGACGGGCAGAAACGGGACGAGGAACCACAGCAGGTCGCGCGGCCGGCGCGGCGCGCGGAAACCCACCTTCCGCCACCATCCCATCGCCGTGAGGACAGCCACGACGGCGACCGCCAGCACTCCGTTGGCGATCGCGTACAGCCACAGACCGGGCCGACCCGCCACCTGGGCGACGGCCCCGGCCATCAGGTAGACGGCGAGGACCAGGCCCTCCAGCGCAGCGACGAACCGGTGCGGATGACGGGCGACGAAGGGTGATCGGACGCCCCGCTCGACGGCCGTTGGCCCATCTGCGGTCTGCGTCAGGTCGGTTCCCCTCGATCGGTCGTACGGGGGGAGCCGAGGTTCGAGGTGACCCTCCGCGTCGGCCGGGCCAGCAGCAAGACGGTGGCTCCGGCGGTGGCCACGGCGAGCGAGCCCCACAACGGCAGCTCGCCCGGAGCGACGGCGAGGCCGCGCGCGACGGCGACCAGGGAGCTCGTACCGAGGACGAGCAGGTAGCCGGTGCCCATGACCCCCGCCACCGCAGCCAGCACGTACCCCCACGGCCGTCGGCGCCACAGCAGGATGCCTCCGCCGAGCAGGACGGGCACCAGAACCGTCAGATCCAGCGCCGCGACCACCCGGAACGCCTCGGCGCCGATGGGCAGGGCGACTCCCGCGAAGACGTGACCGGCCCAGAACACGAACCAGACCGCGCCCAGCCCGGCGCCCAGGACCACCAGGTAGCCGCCGACGGCCCGGGCAGGCGTTCGCGCGGAGAACGCCTCGCGGGTCGCGGCGACGTCGAACCGGGACAGCGCCACGGTCAGCGTCCCGACCGCGAGGACGAACAGCACGACGTAGATCGGGAAGAACGTGTTCAGCGCGGCCCCGAACAGGTAGAAGGCGTCGTTGTAGGCGACGAACCCGAGCATCCCGAGCCACACCAACCCGGCCCGGGGAGAACCACGCCGGGCGAGGGCGAGAGCCCCGAGGAGCACCGGGACCGCGACCACCAGCGTGATCCAGTCGTTGCCGAACCAGCCCGCACGGAGCAGGTCGGTGTCGCGGTACTCCCCCGACATCGTCAGCCCGAGCACCGCCTGGGTGGCCGCCAGCACCGCGACCACGACCGACAGGGCCGTCGACACGGAGAGCGAGCCCGGTGCCGGAAAGCTCGGCGCGGGCGGAAGTGGGTTCTGGCCCGGTGACGCGGCCACGACCATCAGGAGTCCCTCCCGGACCGGTGCTGCACCCGGGACGCGATCTGCGGCCGACGAGATCCGCCAGTGAACCTCGCCCGGCACCCCCCGGCAAGGGGCCGAAGGGCCCGCCGCGGTGGAGACCGGCCCCACTCCCACCACGCCGGCCCGGACTACGTCTCGTGCTCGCCGTTCCGGGCTCCCGTGGCCCGCCTCGACGCAGGCCGCGCTGCCCTGAACGACCGACGACGTCGAGACGGCACCGCCGCTGGGCCGGCTGCTGCGGTCCACATACGCGACGTTCTGCCCGCATGGCAGAGGGCGTTGTGCTCTGCCCGGGCGGCGACGCCCACGATCACACTTGTGCGGGTGCCGACCATCGAGGAGCAGATCCCCGTCGTCCGGGTCCCACACCTGGACAACCTGAGGACGCTGCTCGTCGCCTGGGTCATCGGAGGTCACGCGCTGCTCGGCTACTCGGCGGTCGGCGGTTGGGCCTACGACGAGGTCAACGAGGTCACGTACGTGACCGCGACCGAGCTGGTGCTCGTCACGATTCTGGGCTCGTCCGGGTTGTTCGTGATCGGGCTGTTCTTCTTCATCTCCGGCCTGTTGACCGAACAGGCCCTCGCCCGCCACGGTCGGCGGCAGTACGTACGCGACCGGGTGCTGAGGCTCGGCCTGCCCTGGCTGGCGTCGGCGCTGCTGGTGTGGCCGGCGTCGGTGTGGCTGGCCTACACCGCGGCGGGCCGGCGGGTCTCCTTCTGGTGGGTGTTGAGCCACCGCGACCCGCTGCTGGACTCCGGCTCGCTCTGGTTCGCACTCGTGCTGCTGGTGTACTCCGTGGCGTTCGTGCTGTGGCACCGGCTGGTGGGCGACCGGCACCGGAGCCTCCGCCAACCCCTGACCGGTGCCCGCCTGGCGGTGGTGGTGGTCGTGATCGCAGCGACCTCGTTCGTGGTCCGCCTGTGGTTCCCGGCGCGTAGTGGCCAGATCGGTGATCTGCACCTGTGGCAGTGGCCCCAATGCCTCGGAATGTTCGCCCTCGGCGTGGTCGCGGCGAGGCACGGCTGGGTCCGTCACATCCCGGACCGGCTCCGCCGCGGCTGCGGGGCGGCGACCCTGGCCACGCTCGTCCTGCTGCCGGTGCTCGCACTGGCCAGCGGACTGCGCAACGTGGCCGACGACGCCGGTCCCTACCTCGGCGGCTGGCACTGGCAGGCCCTCGCCACCCCGACCGTCGAGGCGATCCTCGTGGTCACCGGCTCGGTGTGGCTGGTCGGGTTCGCCGAACGCCGAGTCGCCGGAGGCGGGCAGCGCGCCACCGGGTGGACACGGGGCGCCTTCGTCGCGTTCGTGATTCAGGGGCCCGTGCTGATGGCCCTCGCGAGCGCGGCCAGGTTGCTCGATGCGCCAGCCGAGATCAAGGCTCCACTCGTGGCTGCCGTCGGGATCCCGCTGTGCTTCTGGCTCGGCCGTCATCTCAAGAGCGTGCCGGGCCCGGGGCGCCGGCCGGCCGGCCCGGACCGCCCGGTCCACCACGTGGACTACGGCGGGATCACCGACGGACCGACCATCGTCCTGGTGCACGGTCTCGGCGGATCGCATCTCAACTGGGACCTGCTGGCGCCGATGCTCACCGCACACGGCCGGGTGCTGGCACTCGACCTTCCCGGTTTCGGGATGAGCGAGCCGACCGGGCGACCCGCGACGATCCGCAGCAACGTGGACGTGCTGGCCGGGTTCATCCGCGAGGTGTGCCAGCCGCCCGTGGTACTGGTGGGCAACTCGATGGGGGGTCTGATCTCCATCCTGCTCACGGCCCGGATGCCGGCCCTGGTGCGCGGGCTCGTCCTTCTCGATCCGGCACTTCCGGCCCCCGCACGCATCCTGCGATCACCGGCCACCACGCTGAGGCTTGGAATGCACGCACTGCCCGGCATCGGCGAACGGCTGCGACGGGACAGGCGACGGCGCATCGGCGCCCGAGCGACCGTGCGCGAGACGCTGCGGCTGTGCGGGATAGACCAGGACGCGTTGCCGGCCGAGCTGGTCGAGCGGTCCGTGGCACTCGTCGAGCAGCGGTCCGACGTCAGCGGCATGGACCGCGCATTCCTGTCCGCATCCCGATCGCTGGCGTGGACACTCGTGCGTACCCGGGCCTACCGGGCCGTGAGGTCGTCGATCGCAGCACCCGTGCTGCTCGTGCACGGCGATCGTGATCAACTGGTTCCGATCACCGCTGCGCGTGAGACCGCCCGACACCACCCCACCTGGCGCTACATCGAACTGCGCGGCGTCGGCCACCTCCCACAGCTTCAGGTCCCGGACCAGCTGGCCACCCACCTCCTCGCCTGGCTCGCTGGGTTGCCGGAGCCGGAAGACCCGGATACCCCGACGCAATCGCTGGCCACACCCGGCCGGTACTGACGAGCGCAGGGCGTGTCTCCCGGATCTCGAGCTCTGGCTCGGTCGGGGATCGTCCCGTGACGCACAGCGGTGCGCTCTCGGATGAGATGCGGGCCTCGAATCGAGCCGTTGCCGCCCAGCTCAGAGGGGCTACGAGGCGGTCGTCGGGCCGATCGTCGAACGGTGGTGGCGGACATCGTCCGGCGGTTTCGAACCGGGACGCCGTGGCGGGA
>JAYSXW010000237.1:0-1471 GCA_043716935.1 Pseudonocardia sp. | reverse complement strand
CAGCGCCATCGGGCCGGTGTCCTGCGGCACGGCGTACACGCCGTCGTCTCCGAGTTGCGCCTGCGACCAGGTCCAGTCCACGAAGCGCGCCTTCGCCTCGCTGACGCCGGCGCACTTCGCGATGTCCTTGAGCCCGTTCTGCAGCCGGAAGCTCGACAGCGAGTCGTACTCCACCTGGCTCAGGTCGGGTGCTGTGCCCGCCTTGAGCTGGTTGAACAGGTTGCTGTAGGTGCCGGAGTTGCCGGAGGGCACGCTCTGCGCCTTGACCTGGATGTCCGGGTTCTTCGAGTTCCACAGCGCCACGGCCTCCTCGATCCCCGGGACCCAGGAGGTGAACGTGAGGTTCACGGGGCCGGGTGACGGGGCGCAGTCGGCGGCGCCGGGTGCGGCAGCCGTGCCGCCGGCGCCTCCTCCTCCACCGCCGCCGCTACAGGCGGCGAGGGCGATCAACGGGACGACGGCTACCGCGGCCAGCGTGCGGCGACGCCAGGTACGGGTGATCGGCATGAGCTCTCCTCGGCGGTGAGGGTGCGGCCCAGCGGCCGCGAAGTGCTCGAACGATGGCGCAGCTGTGGGCGTTCGGTCAATACTTTCCAACAACTTCGGACAGGAGGGCCCGCCAGATGCCAACAAGAACCGACATGACGACGGTGCTGCTCCGGTCAGGCGGGACGGCCGTCCTGCTCGACGTCGCCGGTCCGGAGCTGCCCCGCGTTCTGCACTGGGGGGCCGACATGCCCGATCCCCTCGACGCCCCCGCGCTGCTCCACGCCGCCGTCTCCGCCGTGCGGGCCGGCACGCTCGACGACCCGTGGCCGCTCACCGTCCTGCCCGGCGCGGGCGACGGCTGGCCCGGACGGGCGGCCGTGCGGGGCCACCGCGGCGGGGCGGACGCGTTCCCGCGCTGGACCGCCGCCGCTCCGATCGTGACCCCCGCGTCGCTGTCGGTCACCGCGGCCGACGCCGCACTCGGGCTGTCGCTCGATCTGGCGCTGGCGCTGGCGCCGTCCGGGGTGCTGGTCGTGACCGTGACGCTGCGCAACGACGGCGGGACCCCCTACGTCCTGGATGGCCTCACCCCGCTCCTGCCGCTGCCCGGGCACGCGCGCGAGCTGCTCGATCTGACCGGCCGCTGGTGTCGGGAGAACGCTCCCCAGCGTTCGCCGCTGCATGTCGGGATACGGTCGCGGGAGTCGTGGCGCGGGCGGCCCGGGCACGACGGCACGCCCCTGCTCGTGGCCGGCACCCCCGGCTTCGGGTTCGGGCACGGCGAGGTGTGGGGGGTGCACGTCGCGTGGAGCGGCGACGCGGAACACCTGGTGGAGCGGGTTCCCGAGGGCGTCGCGGTGCTCGGCGGGGGCGAGCTGGTACGCCCGCTGGTGCTCGCGCCGGGAGCCTCTTACGAGGCCCCGCCGCTGCTCGCGGCCTGGTCCGACGCCGGCCTCGACGGCCTCTCGGCCCGGCTGCACGG
>JAYSXW010000236.1:0-4369 GCA_043716935.1 Pseudonocardia sp. | reverse complement strand
GGCAAGGCCAGGGTGGCGCGGCCGCCGCTCTTACGGATCACCGTCACCGTGCGATGGCCGCGGTCATGACCCAGGTCGCGGTACTGCGACCTGCCCGGGCACAACCGGGCCAAGGCGTTCGCCGCCCGCCGGGCCTTCCAGCTCGCCGCCGCCGGCGTCGGCCCGGGGGCGGCCGGTCTGGTGGGGGAGCAGGAGGACGTGATGCCGGCGCGGCCGGTCTCGGACGGGCGGGCGTCGTTCGGGGCGCTGCTGGCCCAGTTCGGCGACATCGCCGCGGCCACCCAGCAGGCCCTCGACACCCAACAGCGCCAATTGGGCGCGATCCTGGACCGGGCCGGCGAGGTCGCCCGCACCGTGGCCGACCCGGAAGCGGCCGCGTACGAGGTCGACCAGGTCCAGCGCGAGACCGGCGTGCGATCGCTGAGGCCCAGGGCGCGCAGGCCGCCGCCGAGCGGGACGCCCGCGAGCAGCGCCGCCGGACCGAGACCGAGGCCGAGCAGCGCGCCCAGGCCGACGACGCCGCTGAGAACGCCTTGCGAGAGGTGGAGGCGGTGTTCGCGGAGACCGCGGAGACGATCGCCCGGGTCACCGCCGACACCGACGCTTTGGTGACCGATCAGCCGGCCCGCGCCGCTGCCGCTGTCGCCGATCAGACGGCCGCCCGCGAGGACCTGGACCAGGTCCGGACGCAGGCCGCCGAGCAGGTCACCGCCGCCCAGACCGCGGCCGAGCAGCACCGCCACGAGGTCGACCCCTGGGCGGGAGCGGGTCGGGCGGGGGCTTCGGGCTCGGAGTCCCACCGGCGTGCACCTTCACCATCCGCGATGGCGGCGTCTCCTCGGGGCCCGCGCTGGACGTCAACCGGATCATCGCCGGTGGTCAGCTGGTGACGGATCGTTGCCCTGGGCAAGCGGCGGACGAGCACACCGGGGCGGGACCGGGTCCAACGGCCCTAGTGGTCGACGGTCCTCCAGTCGCACCCTGAAAACCGGCCGAGGCCGACGGTGAGGAGACGACATGCACGCGCGCGAGGGTGACCAGATCGTCATCGAGTCCACCCACCTGGACGTCGGGAGGCGGTCCGGGGAGGTGCTCGAGGTGCTCGGGCACCTCGAAACCCGGCACTACCGCGTCCGGTGGCAGGACGGGCACGAGTCGATCTACTTCCCCGGCCCGGACGCCCGACTGGTCACGTCGGGCTGACGAAGGGACGGCACGTTGCGGGACCACCGGCACCATCGCTGAACGCCACCCTGGACCACGATGCAGACATGCTTCGAACGCCCCACCGCTCCAACCCAACCCTCCTCCGCCGGGAGGTCGTGAACCGGCTGGCCGAGTCCGTGCACCTCACCGGTGCACGGATCGAGATCAGCGCAAGCTCAGGCGGGATCGTGACCCTCACCGGGACCGTTCGCTCGGCGGCCCAGCGGTGGCGGGCCGCATCGACAGCGTGGACCGCCTGGGCGTCGAGGAGGTCATCAACCTGCTGAGCATCGACGGCTGACATCACCTCCGGGACATTCGCCCCTGGCCCGCGAGGCGGATGTGGCGGAGGCTTCGTCATGGCCTCCGACCGGCGGGGACGGCGGTCAGTGGCAACGGGTGGGTCCGAGCGGCGGCCGTGACGTCGACGCAGGGACCACGGCCTGCCGCTGACGGGCCTTTCGGCCGGGCGTTGAGGTCGCGACTGGGGCACAACCTGCGTTTCCCCCCGGATTCGACCGAAGCCGGCCAGGTCCGTGCCTCCCTCCATCGAGCAAGCCGTCCAGCTCAACCCCCGGCCGGGCCGACAGGTCGGTCACCGCCTGGATCGACGGGCGGCAGGTGTTCCAACAGACCGGCATCGTCTGTCGCACTACCGACACACTCAAGATCGACGGCCTGTCTTCTCGATCTTCATCGGTGGTGGCGACCCGCGCCAGGTCAGGGTCAGGATCGGGGTTCGTCGCGGAGGGTGGCCGGCTGCTGTCATCGCGCCGCCGCTGGCCAGTGCGCGATCGCCGCCCTCGCAGCCGACTCAGCGTCCGGCCAATAGCTCGGCGCCACCCAGGCGTCGTGCTCTTGGGGTCTTTCGGCACTGCCAGTGAGCAGGCATGGAGGTCAGGCTGGTTGCCTCACCTGGAGGTAGCAATGAAGGCGCTCGTCTACCACGGCCCCGGCCACAAGAGCTGGGACGACGTTCCCGACCCGCGGATCGTGGAGGAGACCGACGCCATCATCGGTGTCGACACCACCACCCTCTGTGGCACCGACCTGCACATCCTCAAGGGCGACGTGCCGGGCGTCACGCTCGGACGGATCCTCGGCCACGAAGCGGTGGGCACCGTGGAAGCGGTGGGGACAGCGGTGACGACGCTCAGGCCGGGTGACCGGGTGCTCGTGTCCTGCGTCAGTGCCTGCGGCCGCTGCCGGTTCTGCCGCGAAAGCCGCTACGGGCAGTGCCTCGGTGGGGGTGGCTGGATCCTCGGCAACACCATCGACGGCACCCAGGCCCAGTACGTGCGGGTGCCCTTCGCGGAGACCTCCACCTACCCGGTGCCCCCCGGCGTGGCCGACGAGGCGGTGCTCATGCTCGCCGACATCCTGCCCACCGCCTACGAGGTGGGGGTGGTCAACGGCGGTGTCGGACCCGGAGACACCGTGGCGATCGTCGGCGCGGGCCCGATCGGGTTGGCCGCCATCCTCACCGCCCGTCTGTTCAGCCCCAGCCACATCATCGCCATCGACCTCGCCGACACCCGGTTGGATGCCGCCAAGCAGTTCGGCGCCGACGTCACCATCAACCCCTCCAGGGAAGACGCCGCGAGCCGTATCGCCGGCCTCACCGACGGGCTCGGCGCCGACGTGACCATAGAGGCCGTGGGCGCGGCCGAGACCTTCGAGACGTGCACCCGGCTCGTCCGGCCCGGCGGTCACGTGGCCAACGTCGGCGTGCACGGCGGGCCGGCGACCCTGCACCTGGAAGAACTCTGGACCCGCGACATCACCATCACCACCGGCCTGGTCGACACCTGGTCCACACCGACCCTGCTCAGGCTCGTCCGCTCCGGGCAGCTCGACCCACACAAGTTCATCACCCACCGCTTCGACCTCACCGACGCCGTCGACGCCTACGACGTGTTCAGTCGGCCCTCCGACACCGGGGCGCTGAAGGTGCTGCTGCACAAGTGAACCGGCCCCGAACCGGGCACCGTCGAGGTCGCTCCGGATCAACCGGGCTGGCGAGTCGGCCGTCGGGTACTGCCACGTCTGGCAACGCCCTCACGGTCCTCCCGGCCGGAGCCGGAAGCGCCCGACGAACCGGGTCTGCAACGACCGATCGCGGGCCGCCCCGGTACGCGCACGAAACGCAGGTAGCACCACACGGGTTCGGGGAGCGGCGCCGGGTCGGAGGGGGTGACGGTCTCACCGGCCGCCGGGACCGGTCCGGCCAGTCGGCCCGCACCCGGGTCACGAACGCCTGGGCCGGACCGGTCCACTCCGGGGAGCCGGTCAACCGCCCGTGACACGGCGGTACACGTCAGGGGACACGACAGGAGCGGGCCATGGCCGCACCGACCCCCACACACACTCGGTCTGGGACGTTGGGAGCGCCGGGTCCGGGACCTTCGCCCCCGGCTGGGGCGGGGCGGCAGGGCTGAGGCAAAGTCGCGATGAGCGGTAGCTGACCTGCGGCGACACTCGTGGGCGGGTGCAAGGACGGGCACGGGCCCGACGTGATCATGAGGGTGTCTAAGTCCTTGACCACGTCAGGAAGCCCGTACCCGCACTGCAAGGGTCCCCGATCGTTGCCGCCCTCGATCAGCCGGAGCTCAGCGTGGACCGCGCGACGGTCCCGAGGGTGGCGTTGTTGCTGGTGGAGGCCTTTGGTGAGATCCCCGACCCACGTCATGCTCGAGGGATCCGCCACGGGGAGCCGGCGATCGTGCTGCTCGGGGCGTGCGCGGTCTTGACCGGTGCGCCGCCGCGATCGCCGAGTACGCCGCGATCGCCGAGTACGCCCACGACACCGGCCGCGCCATCCTCGACCTGCTCGGAGGCGGCATGGTCGTGCCGCACGCCTCGACCATCCACCGGGTCCCTGCAAGACCTCGACCCGGACGCCGTTGACGCAGCGATGCGCACCTGGGGCTTTGGCCCAACTCACCGATCGGGCCGCACCCGAGGGCGTCCCGGCGCGCGTCCAGCGCCAGGTACTCGCGCTGGACGGCAAGACCGTGCGCGGCGCCCACATCCCCACCGACTCCGCCGGCGGTGGCGGCTACCGGCAGCCGCATCTGGTGTCGGTACTCGACCAGGCCAGCGGTGCGGTCCTCGGCCAGGTCGCCGTTGCGGAGAAGAGCAACGAGATCGGCGCGTTCACCAC
>JAYSXW010000235.1:0-1477 GCA_043716935.1 Pseudonocardia sp. | reverse complement strand
GTCCCAGCGCGGCGAGTCTGTCGAACCCCGACTCCCAGCTGTGGTGGATCTCCGCCAGGCCCGCGCCCGCGAGGTCGCGGATCTCGGCGAGCCAGCGGTGCCAGGCCAGCCACCCGTCGACCACTGCGCCGCGAGCAGGCTGCGCAACTCGGTGATCGCGCGGGGTACGTCGATCCGCGCGAGCCCGATCGCGATGAACGCCAAGAACAGAACCGGGATGGTGTCAAGCGGCCCCGTTCGGAAGGGGCGGGATCTGCGGGGTGGAGGGGGTGGGCGCGTTCCGCGCAACGCCCGTCGACACGATGGGACCGACATCATCGTCTCGACCCGACGGGATCCGCATGACCGCGCCCGACACCAGCACGTCCGCCGACCCTGCCGCCTGGTGGAGATCCGCGGTGGTCTACCAGATCTACATCCGCAGTTTCGCCGACGCCGACGGCGACGGGATCGGCGACATCGCCGGCGTCCGAGCCCGGCTCGACCATCTGCGCTCCCTCGGCGTCGACGCCGTGTGGATCAACCCGTGGTACCCGTCGCCGATGAACGACGGCGGCTACGACGTGGCGGACTACCGGGGGATCGACCCCGCCTTCGGCACCTTCGACGACGCGACTGCCCTGCTGCGCGAGGCCCACGCGGCCGGCCTGCGGGTGCTGCTCGACATCGTGCCCAACCACACGTCCGACCGGCACGCGTGGTTCCGGGCCGCGCTCTCGGCCCCACCGCGTTCCGCGGAACGCGCCCGGTACGTGTTCCGGCCCGGCCGCGGGGACGCGGGCGAGCTGCCGCCCAACGACTGGCGCAGCGTCTTCGGCGGGCCGGCCTGGACCCGGGTGCCGGATCCCGACGGCAGACCGGGGGAGTGGTACCTGCACCTGTTCGACGTCACCCAGCCCGACCTGCACTGGGAGAACCCGGAGGTCGTGGCCGAGTTCGAGGACATCCTGCGGTTCTGGTTCGACCGGGGCATCGACGGCTTCCGCATCGACGTCGCCCACGGCCTGACCAAGGCCCCCGGGCTGCCCGACGTCGGTGACGAGGAGCAGGAGATCCTCAGGAGTTCCGCGCGGGAGGACCACCCGTTCTGGGACCGCGACGAGGTCCACGAGATCTACCGGGGGTGGCGCAAGCTGGCCGACTCCTACGCCGACCCCAAGGTCTTCGTCGCCGAGGCGTGGGTGCCCTCGGCAGACCGGCTCGTGCGCTACCTGCGCCCCGACGAGCTGCACACCGCGTTCAACTTCGGCTACCTCACCACACCCTGGGACGCCGACGCACTGCGCGACACGATCAACGAGTCGCTGGCCTCTACGGGGGCCGTTGGCGCGCCGGCCACGTGGGTGTTGTCCAACCACGACGTCGTGCGGCACGTCTCGCGGCTCGGCCGGCCGCAGGCGCTGGGCCCGCACCAGGCGCCGGGCCACTCGTTGGCCTCCTTGGCGCCGGTGCGGTCCCTCGACCGGGAGCTGGGCAC
>JAYSXW010000234.1:0-1479 GCA_043716935.1 Pseudonocardia sp. | reverse complement strand
TGGGTTGGCGTCCGGAGCGGACCGACATCGCCGGAATCGTCGGCGACGCATGGGAGTTCACGCGGAGCCGGCGGAGCGCCTGACCGGGCGGTCACCGCCGGCGCCCGGCGGCTCGGCGACGCACCCGCCGGGACGGGCGGTGCTCGGGCGTCACGCACTCCCTGACCTGCGCGGGGCGCATGCCGGCCTCGGCGGCCGAGCGCACGAGACCGGTCAGGCGGTGGCCCGGCCACGCCTGCTCGGCCCGGTCGAGGGCCACGTTGGCCAGCGCACCATCGCCCCGCAGGAGGGCCGCCACGGCCAGCAGCACCGCGGGCTCGGCGGCCTCGGGATCCGGGGTCTCGCGCGCCAGCGCCGTCCACAGCTGCTCGGCGGCCGCGGCGTCCGGGCCGGCCGACCGGAGCAGCGCCTCGTCCCGGATTCCCGGATCGACCAGGGCCAGGGCCAGCCCCACCACCCGAGCGTCGTCGAGTATCAGCCGCCCGGCGGCGGCGTCGTCGAGGGCGGCGTCGAGGAGCGCATGACGATACGCCGGGCCGTCGAGACCTGCCCGTGGATCGCTCAGTGCGGTGTCGATCTCCGCCACCAGCAGGCGTTCGCGCCGCCGGAGCCGCTCCCTGTCCGCCGGAGCGACCAGCGCCGCCAGCGCGGCCCGATCGACCCGCACCACCTGCCCCTCGACCACCGCCGCCACCACGTACGCCGTGGTCGACGGGTCGGGCAGGATCCCGACGCACCGGCAACCGTCGTAGCACCGCCACGCAGCGCCGGCCGTCGTGTCGGCCGCCCAGAGCAGCCCGCGCGCCTCCACGCCGAGATCCTCCAGCGCCCGTCCGGCCGCCTCGGCGACCGTGCGCCGTGGCGGATCGGCACCGGGATCCCGACCGCCCCCGACGATCAGCACCATCGCGCCCGCCGGCGAATCGAGCAACAGGGTGCGGGCGACGTGGCGGGCCAGGGGGATCTCCTCGCCCGGCGGTGGGAGATCGACCCGAATCGTCAGACCGATCCGGCTCCCCGACTCCCCTCCCAGGGCGACGAGGATCAGCGAGTCGCGGGGATGAAAGCCCACGAGCGTCGGCACAGCCACGATCAGGTCGGCAACGGTGTCCACGCTGACGGTCGGACAGAGGGCGGGGTCGGAAGGAGCCATGCGCCGAGCGTCGGGCGGGCGACAACCTCGGCGCCACCCCTGCGCCGTGCGGCTGTGGACAGCTCGCCCGAAACCGGACCGGGACGGCCCGAGGGGGACATAAGCGGCGCGATCGCGCCGGATTGTCGTCGCCGACTGTTAACCTGCGCCGCTCGCCGGCCACCGACACCGGCCGCGGCACTCGACGCGGGAAGGGGAGGTCGTGTACGACTACGGCGTGAGGTCGAGGTGATCCGCAACCAGCTGCTGCGCAACCACGTCGACATCCTCGGCGGCACGGCGCGGTTCGAGGACGACCACATGGTCACCGTGCAGGGCGAATCGCG
>JAYSXW010000233.1:0-1482 GCA_043716935.1 Pseudonocardia sp. | reverse complement strand
GGTGCTGGTGAGTGCCCGGACACGGACAGTCGGCGCACCTACGACGGCACTCTGGTCGAGCACCGCCTCCGGGCGTCGAACATCGCCTTGACCTGAGTGACCGACAGATCCTCACGGGCGACTACCAGCGCGATGTCCTCGAAGGTGCGCAGAAACGCCTCGATGTCGGGGGGCCCGAGCAGCGCCGTGTCGGCCAGCAGCGACACCTGCATGCGCTCGGCGGTCCCGTAGGTGTCGAGGAACATCACCATGCCCTCGGCCTCGACCCGCTCGTGCCAGCCGAACACCGTCGCCTGGCTCAGGCGGTGTAGGTCGGTGGCGGCGGAGGCGATCGTCGCGGGCCGGGGCAGGATCGACCACCGGTCATTGAACTGGCAACCGGGCTCCGCCGGCGCACCCCGTTCGGCGGCGACGGCGGCGGCCACCCGGTCCGCGGCCCGCCCGTCGTAGCGGCCGTATCGCCTGGCGTCGACGAGCAGCCGGCCCGACTGCGCCACGAGCTCACCGAACGACTCCGCGTCGAGGTCCACCGCGGTCCGCACGGCCTGGTTCAGGCTCGACACCACGTGTCGCATCCCGGCCGCCGCCCGGTTGCCCTGCATGATCTCCAGCGGGTACGTCGGGGCATCGGTCACGCACCGCATCAGCGCGGTGGCGATCAAGAGCAGCACCGTCGACGTCGTCGCCCGGTAGCGTCGCGCCGCGGCCCAGCGCGGGGAGCACCCACTCCGTTTCTTCTGGCCGGAAGGGCTGATGGGACCACCCCCGCGAGCGCGGGGAGCACGCCAGTACGGCGCCCGGCAGCGGCAGCGCGCTGGGACCACCCCCGCGAGCGCGGGGAGCACGGCGCGACGACGTCCGGAATGTCGGGCAACGCGGGACCACCCCGCGAGCGCAGGGAGCACTGTTGGCTGCCGCGGGCCAACGCGACGGTGGGGGGACCACCCCCGCGAGCGCGGGGAGCACGCCGGCACCACATACAACCTGTCGGCGCTGGAGGGACCACCCCCGCGAGCGCGGGGAGCACATCCTGCTCCGCGGCCTGTCCGCGCACGCCCTTGGACCACCCCCGCGAGCGCGGGGAGCACCATCGTCGGATGGGCGATGACCTGATGGGCTGGGGACCACCCCCGCGAGCGCGGGGAGCACCCCTGTCTGAGGAGACCAGATGGGTGCCCCGGGGGACCACCCCCGCGAGCGCGGGGAGCACACCATCCACTGCTGCGGACCGGCGTCGCGCCTGGGACCACCCCCGCGAGCGCGGGGAGCACATCGCAGCCCAGGCCGTGCCGATCGTCTCGTGGGGACCACCCCCGCGAGCGCGGGGAGCACTCCAGCGTTCCCTCTTCGTTCGGGACGTAAGTGGGACCACCCCCGCGAGCGCGGGGAGCACTCACCGCGTCATTGCCCAGTAGGGGGCCTCTAGGGACCACCCCCGCGAGCGCGGGGAGCACATGAGTCGGACGCGGTCCGCGTCTACGG
>JAYSXW010000232.1:0-4397 GCA_043716935.1 Pseudonocardia sp. | reverse complement strand
CGCTGATCGTGGGCAGCATCATCGGGGTCGGCATCTTCAACCTGCCCGGGTCTCTGGCCGCCTACGGGCCGATCAGCCTGTTCGCGATGCTGCTGACCACCGTCGGGGCGTTGGCGCTGGCGGTGATGTTCGCCAGGATGGCCACCAGGATGCCGGCCGATGGCGGACCGTACGCCTACGCCCGCGCGGCGTTCGGGAACACGGTCGGCTTCTCGAACGCCTGGCTCTACTGGATCACCGCGTGGTCCGGGAACGCGGCGATCGTCGTCGGCTGGGTGCTCTACGTCGAGCAGTTCGTCAACACGGGCGGGTCCACGTTCGGGTCGATCCTGCTGGCGCTGCTCGGGCTGTGGATCCCGGCCGCGATCAACCTCAGCGGGGTCAAGAACATGGGCGCGGTCCAGGTCTGGACGTCGGTCCTGAAGTTCATCCCGCTGGTCTTCATGTCGACAGTCGGGTTGTTCTTCATCAGCACGGGCAACTTCCACTCGTGGAACCTCAGCGGCGAAACGAACGTCGCAGCGATCGGCGGGGCCATGGCCCTGTGCCTGTTCTCCTACCTCGGTGTCGAGACCGCGGCTGTCGCCGCGGCGAAGGTCGAGAACCCCGACAGGAACGTGTCTCGAGCCACGATCCTCGGGACGCTCGGCACCGCGGTCGTGTACCTGCTCTCCCTGATCGCCGTCTTCGGGATCGTGGGCAGCGCCCGGCTGGGCACATCGACCGCGCCGTACTCGACGGCGGTCAACGACATCTTCGGTGGCACCTGGTCCGGGTACCTGATGGCGGCCCTCGTCGTGATCTCCGGCTTCGGCGCGCTCAACGGCTGGACCATGATCTGCGCCGAGATGCCCCTCGCGGCGGCCTCCGACGGGTTGTTCCCGGCGGTGTTCGGCCGACTGTCTGCCCGAGGCGTGCCGACGTTCGGCATCGTCTCGTCGACCCTGCTCGCGTCGGTGGTGATGGTCCTCGCCTACGCGGGCTCGGCCGGGTACACGGTGTTCAACACCCTGGTCTACATGTCGGGGATCACGGCCGCGATCCCGTACGGCTTCTCCGCCCTCGCGCAGATCACCTGGCGCCTGCGTGACAACCGGAGCCTGCGGACGCCGAGGTTCGTGCGAGACGTCACGGTTGCCGTCGTCGCCCTGATCTTCTCCGTCCTGTTCATCTGGTACTCCCGCAACACCGGCGGAAGCCGCTGGCAGGAGTATCTGCCGTTCGTGTTCGCCGGCGTCGCCTTCCTGCTCGGCATCCCGGTGTACCTGGCCCAGCGCGCACACCTGACGCAGCCGCCCCCGGTGCCCGCCTACCCGGCCCGGCCGACCCAGCGCGGAGAGTGAGGACCCATCGTGGCCTTCCATGTCGACTCCGAGGTCGGCGTCCTGCAGCAGGTGATCGTGCACCGGCCCGGGCTCGAGCTCACGCGCCTGACGCCGATGAACGTCGAGGAGCTGCTGTTCGACGACGTGATGTGGGCGCAGCGCGCGCGTGAGGAGCACGACGCCTTCGTGCTGAAGCTGCGGGCGAAGGGCGTGCAGGTGCACCTGTTCGACGAGCTGCTCACGACGGCGCTGGACCAGCCGGGTGCGCGGGAGTTCGTGCAGGACCACCTCACGACGGCGACCAGGTTCGGTCCGGCCCTGGACGCCCCGCTGGACGAGCTGGTCGCGAGCCTGCCCGCTGAGCAGCTGACCGAGATGCTCATCGGCGGTCTGCTGAAGCGCGACCTGTCGGTGACCGACTCGTCCAGCCTGCTCCTGGAGTACCTCGGTCCGGACGACTTCCTGCTTCGGCCGCTGCCCAACCACCTCTTCCAGCGGGACAACTCCGCGTGGGTCTACGACGGGCTGTCCATCAACCCGATGTCCAAGCCGGCCCGCAAGCGGGAGACCATCAACTCCCGGCTGGTCTACACCTTCCACCCGATGTTCGCCGGCGCCGACCCGGCTCTGCACTACTACTACGGCAACGACTCGGACGTTCATGACCCGGCCACCTGCGAGGGCGGTGACATTCTCGTCATCGGCAACGGCGCCGTGATGATCGGCATGGGGGAGCGCACGACCCCCCAGGGTGTGGAGTTCCTCGCGCGGCAGTACTTCGCGCACGGCTCGGTGACCAAGGTCATCGCCGTCGAGCTGCCGAAGGTGCGGGCGTTCATGCACCTGGACACCGCGATGACGATGGTCGACCGCGACGCGTTCAGCGTCTACGCCTACCTGCCAGATGACCTGCGCTCCTTCACCCTCACCCCGGTCGGCAGCGGCGGTGAGTACCGGGTGAGCGAGAACTCCACGCTGTTCCCCGTGGTGGCCGAGGCGCTCGGCGTGGATAGGGTTCGCGTGCTGCGAGCGCCGATCGACGTGATGGACGCCCAGCGTGAGCAGTGGAACGACGGCAACAACTTCCTTGCCGTCGCCCCCGGGGTGATCTTCGGCTATGAACGCAACACGACGACGAACACGTTCCTGCGGCGGGAGGGCATCGAGATCGTGACCATCGCCGGCGGCGAGCTCGGGCGCGGACGCGGCGGTCCGCGTTGCATGACCTGCCCCATCGAGCGCTCGGCGGTGGACTGAGCCTGAGTCCGTCCCACCGCTGATCCCGTTGCCCGCACCGACGCCCCCTGGAGGCCACGACATGCCCGTCACCCTTGCCCAGCGCGACTTCGTGAAGGAGCTGGACCACACCAGCGGGGAGCTGCAGTTCCTCCTCGACCTGGCCCGCGACCTCAAGCGCGCCAAGTACGCCGGGACAGAGGTCCCCCGCATGCGGGGCAAGAACATCGCGCTGATCTTCGAGAAGACCTCCACCCGGACGCGCTGCGCGTTCGAGGTCGCGGCCTACGACCAGGGGGCGCACGTCACCTACCTGGACCCCGCGTCGTCCCAGATCGGCCACAAGGAGTCTGCCGCCGACACCGCCCGGGTCCTGTCCCGCATGTTCGACGGCATCCAGTTCCGCGGGAAGGAGCAGGACACGGTCCAGGAGCTGGCGGACAACTCCGACGTCCCCGTGTACAACGGGCTGACCGACCAGTGGCACCCGACCCAGATGCTGGCCGACTTCCTCACGATGTCCGAGCACGCGGACGGACGGCCGCTGCACGAGATCTCGTACTGCTTCCTGGGTGACGGCCGGTTCAACATGGGCCGCTCCCTGCTGGTGATGGGCGCGATCATGGGAGCCGACGTGCGCATCTGCGCCCCGAAGGACAGGTGGCCGGACCAGGACGTGCAGGACGTCGCGGCGCAGCGTGCGGAGCAGTCCGGGGCGAGGATTTTGATGACCGAGGACCCGGCGGAGGGCCTGCGCGGCGCCGGCTTCGTGCACACCGACGTGTGGGTCTCGATGGGCGAGGCCAAGGAGGTCTGGGCGGAACGGACCCGGGAGCTGCTGCCCTACCAGGTGGACGCAGCCGCCATGGCTGCTACCCACAACCCGCGGGCGAAGTTCATGCACTGCCTGCCTGCCTTCCACGACGCCCGTACCGTGGTCGGTGCGCAGGTGGCCGAGCTCAGCGGCCTCACCGGCGGGTTGGAGGTCACCGACGAGGTGTTCCGGTCGCCGGCGAACATCGCGTTCGACCAGGCTGAGAACCGGCTGCACACGATCAAGGCGTTGATGGTGGCCACCGTCGGTCGCTGACCCCCCGGGCTCGCAAAAGACCGACCGCCGGCTACGTCGAGGAAGGAAGTGGCAGATGCGCATCGTGGTCGCACTGGGGGGCAACGCGCTGCAGCGGCGCGGCGAACCGATGACGGTCGACGGGCAGCGCGCGAACATCGCGGTGGCCGCTCGGGCGCTGGCGCCCGCGGCGATGGAGCACGAGCTGGTGATCACGCACGGCAACGGACCCCAGGTGGGTCTGCTGGCGCTGCAGGCCGCCGCCTACGACGACGTCTCCGACTACCCGTTCGACGTCCTGGGGGCGCAGACCGAGGGGATGATCGGCTACCTGATCGAGCAGGAGCTCGGGAACCTGCTCCCCTTCGACAAGCCCGTCGCGACGATGCTCACGATGACCGAGGTCGACCCCGCGGACCCCGCCTTCACCAACCCGACCAAGTTCGTCGGCCCGGTGTACTCCGAGGCCGACGCCGAGCGGCTGGCCCAGACCCGAGGGTGGTCGGTGCGCCAGGACGGGCAGCTGTGGCGCCGGGTGGTGCCCTCGCCGGCGCCGGTGCGGATCTTCGAGTCGCGCCCGGTGCAGTGGCTGCTGCAGCAGGGCTGCGTGGTGGTCTGCGCCGGGGGCGGTGGGATCCCCACGATGTACCGGCCGGGCACACGGACGTTGATCGGGGTCGAGGCGGTCATCGACAAGGACCGCGCCAGCGCGGTCCTCGCGGAGGGGTTGGCGGCCGACCTGCTCGTGGTAGCCACCGACGTCGAGG
>JAYSXW010000231.1:0-4397 GCA_043716935.1 Pseudonocardia sp. | reverse complement strand
CGGTCGTGTCCGCACCGGACGGGTCGGTGCTCCCTGTCGTGCCGCGCGCGGAAGGGGTGGTGACGCCCAGCCGGGCGTCGAAGTCGTCGAGCAGCTCCCGGTCGCGGGCGGCCCTGGCCTGCTCCCCGGCCCGTCCGGCGTCGTCGGTCTGCCGCATACGTTCGAAGAACGCCGCGGTGGACCCGGCGGGATAGGTCGGGATGTCGGGGTCGAGGTCGACGGTGTCGATGGTGAACGGGCCCAGGACAATCTGGTCGGGGATCGGCAGGTCGCCGGGGGAGAGGACTCGGAACTCGGTCACCGACTCGCCGGGCCGGTTGGTCGCCATCGTGATGGTGTTGTCCATGAAGTTCTCGGAGGCGACGCTGTACTCCGCGTCCGACCCGGCCGCCCTGATCCGCTGGGTGCGGCCCTGCAGCGCGTCGAGGTCGCCGTCCGAGAGTCCGGCGTTGGACACGCGGGTGCTGAGGGGATGGGTGTGGATGTCACAGATGCGGGTCACGCAGTCGAGGTCGACCGAGCCCGACCGCTCGGACTGGATGGAGCCCGTGCCGCCCACCTGCAGCTCGCGGTTCAACACGCTCGCGTCCGAGGTGCCGTCCGTGTTCTGGCGCTGCACGAGGGACACCTCCATCTCAGGTGCCCGGAAGCCGTACCGCTGATCCGTCCGCAGGCGGTCGGCGTACACGGGGGCTTGCTCGTTGTCCAGCTCGGCGTAGATCCGGGCGACGCCGGTGAGGCCCTCCAACGACCGCTGCGGGTAGAGCTCGCCGATCTGCTCCTCGGTGAGCGGACCGGTACCCAGCGCGATGTTGCGCAGGTTGTCGCCGGCCAGGGCGACGAAGTCGAGCCAGTCCTGCTCGGAGGTGATGGTCGCCGTCGCGTCGACGAGCGCCGCGTGCAGGCGCTGCCCCTCCGGTGTGGCGAGGCGGGCCATCACCGGCACCTTCCACGGGTCGATCGTCACCGGCGGCGTGATCTCCGGTGGCGGGGCGACGATACTCGCGCGCGAGGTGCGGAGATCCATCGTAAGACGGGCCGAGTCGCCCGGATCGAAGCTCGAGGACGGCGCGTCCGTCGACGGCTCGGCAGCCGCGAGACGCCGCTGCACGTCCGCGATCAACCGGTCGAGCTTCGCCAGGGTGTCGTCGGCCAGCTCGCCCCCCCACTCGCCCTCCTCGCGTTCCAGGACCACTCCTGGGTCCAGGAAATACGCCCCGGACGGGGTGAGCATCCCCTGCATCTCTTCCCAGCCGATCCCGCATCCGGTCACGGCGTCCCGCGCGCACAGCAGGCTGGACAGCGTGGTCTCGTTGATGAGGTCCGGCCCGGGGTCGGCCGGCGTGTACATCACGTCTGGAGGGACGCTGTCGGCCGCACCGAAGTGGTCCGGCACCCGGAAGGTGGCTCCCTGCAGGCGGTCCATGACGATGCCGGCCTGCATGGCCCCGGTCTCGGGGTACCGCCACTGCACGAGCCGGGGATCCGGGGTGCTCAGGCCGGCCTGCTCGAGCGCCGTCAGCGCGTCCAGGTCGCTCTGCATCCGGTCCATCAGCAGGCGGTCGGCCGCGTCGTGGTATTTCTGGTCGACGACCTGGTTGACCGGGCCGTCCTCGGTGATCCTCTTGAGTCTGATGGCGAGGTCCTGGGGCGGTCCGTCGAGCGCGTAAACGTTCGCCTCGGTGCCGCCGCCGATCCGTTCCCCGAACGTGTAGCGGCCGGTGGCGAGGCCGTCGGTGAGGTCCTCCACCGACCCCGTCAGGAACTCGGCCGGAGCGGAGGACGGCTGCTCGTTCCCGACGCCGGACGACTGGTCGCCGGACGTCGGGGTGCCGAGCTCCGCGGAGCCGGATCCGGAAGGCGCGCCGGCACCGGTCGGGCTCGGCGCCGGCGACGAGTCGTCGGGCGGGTCCCCGGCCGCGGACGCGAGGACGACGGTCGGGGGCAGCGCGTCGGACACGCTCGCGGTGGGCTCGGCCGGATGATCGGCAGCGGGCGTCCCCGTCGGCCCGCCACCCGTCGGCGGGCGCGGCGTCGAGACCACGCATCCGTCACCGTCGAGGCTCTCCGACGGGCCACCGTCGCCGCAGGGGGCGACCAGAGGACGGTCGGTCGACGGCGGTGTCGTCGTCGGGCGGTCCGCGTCGGCACCGTGCTCCACGGGCTCGTCCGACGGGTCCTGGCCCATGTCCGCCGCGGTGCCCGCGGCCCGTAGGTCGGCGGAGGCCAGGACGCCGTCGCCCGGCGCCCGGCCCGGCCCGGCCGGCTGGAGCGCGGCGTCGTGGGCGGCGGTGACGAACGGGCCGGTGGCGCCCAGCGCGCCATCGGCGAGGACGTCGGGCTCGACCGGTTCCGCCACGAGGGCCTCGGGGGGGTCGGTGACGCTGATCAGCTTGTCGAGCGGGTCGGCGGGGGTGAACCGCTCGACGCCCGGATCGGCGACGTCGAGTGTGGCGAGGTCCTCGACATCGACGACCCGGTCGGTGTCATCGCTCCCGAGAGGCCTGACCGGAGTCGCGTCGACCGGGACCGACCGCTGCCCGTCGACGCTCGGATCGAGCAGCGGTTCCGCGAAGGAGAGGTCGACCGGCCCCGTGCCGGCACCCGACCCGGACGACGACGTCCAGCCGCCCGATCCACCGGTCGCACCGGACCGGTCGAGGTCGTCCTGCCCCGAGAGCGGTGAGAAGCCCCCACCGGACCAGACGTCGGCGTCGTCCCCCGTGTCGGCCGATGCCGGGCCGGCTCCCAGCACCACGAGCCCGGCAGCGCCCGCCAGCACCGCCCCGGCCACCGTCATCGGCGGCGTCGAGCCCCTCGTTTCCTGCACCGCGTAAGGGTTCATCAACGAGTACCGTCCGGGCCGCCGCTGGGCTCGTTCCACCGTCATCACACCTACTCGATCGTCGAAGCATCAACTTCCTACACTCCCCGAAGCGCAGACTCCTAAGGTATGCCGGGGACCGACGGGCGTCATGGTCAGAACGACATCGCCGGATGCCGGGCACATTGCGCCCGGCCATGCACCGCAACCCGCGCTCCTCCGACCTCGTGATTCATCCCGCTGGCGCTGGATCGCCGGTGCACGTCTTGTGGGGAAGCTCTGTCCGGACTTCCGCAGTTCGTAGGCAGATCCGGGTGTGATCGGTAACGGCCGTGCTGGTCCCGGGTCCGGCGATGTTATCGGAGGGCGAAGTCGTGAGGCTTATTTACCTGGCCGGTGAATAAGCCTCAGTACAAGTGACGGTCCGTCCATGTGAGTTTGAGTCGGTAAAACCATTCTCTCGTAAAGCGGACCGTCACCTATGCCGACACGTCGCAAGCTGACGCTATTTCTGCAGGTGGTGAATAATCCTCAGTGTCGGCGTGTCGCCACGCGATTACCTCCGCTGCGATCAGCGGCAGTCCACGACCGGTTGTCTACAAGATCGGGAACGGTCCAGTGGGGATCAGTACGACGGGTTCAGCGCCTGCCACGCTTCGACCGCACCCCCGACAGCCGACCCGACAGCCTCCGCAGCAGCCGCTGCCCCCGCAGCAGCAGCCGGAACCCACCCCGGCACCGCCGACGGCTTCGGGCCCACGATCCCCGGGCCCACGATCCCCGGGCCGACCCGGCCCTCACCCACGATCCGCGGACCCACGATGGCCGGACCCACGATGGCCGGGCCCACGATGGCCGGGCCCACGATCCCCGGTCCGACCCGGCTCTCACCCAGGACGGGTCGGCCGGCGTTGTCGGCGACCAGATCGTTGTTGGTGTCGCGCAACGAGGCCGGGTCGATGCACCCGCTGGCCACCGTGGAACTGCACAACGGGTACCGCGAGTCCGGACGCAACGCGACCGGACCCGACGACAACGCAGGGCTCGGGCTCCCCGGAGCTGTTTCCTGCAGACTGCCCTGCGGGCCCTCGGCCTGCTCCGCACCTGCCGGGAAGGTGTGTCGCGGGCCGGCCGGACCGTTCGGGTACAGGACGGCATCGAGCACCGGGTCCCGGGTCGGGGACCCGGGCAGCTCCGGGACCACCACCGGCTCGCCCGGCTGGTTGATCGAGTTCGGGTCGAACTCCGCCCGCTCCTGCAGGGGCGGGGTCAGGCTCTCCTCGGCCACCACCGGTGGGTCGACCCGGCGCGGGTTCCCTCCCGGGAACATCGCCTTGATCGCCTCTTCCAGCGACACCGGATGCCCCAGATCACCACCCACGATCACCCCACCCGGGGACGAACCCGTTCCCTCCGCCGGGCCGGGCGCGGCCCGCCCACCGGGCACCTCTGATCGGTCGGCACCCTGCTCGCCGGTCGAAGGGACGGCGGGCGGGAGCGGAGCGGTCTGCGGGCTCGGGGGGTCCACCGATGCGGGTGCGTTCGGTGCGGACACGACCGGGCCGGTCGTGTC
>JAYSXW010000024.1:0-6367 GCA_043716935.1 Pseudonocardia sp. | reverse complement strand
ACCGGTACGCCGCACCCGTGGAGGTCTCTCGGCGTTGCGCTCGCAGGTCCAGCTCGTCCTGCAGCACCCCGACGACCAGCTCTTCGCCGCGAGCGTGGCCCAGGACGTGTCGTTCGGGCCGGTGAACCTGGGCCTGCCCGCCGAGGAGGTCCGCCGTCGGGTCGACGGGGCGCTGGGTGCGCTCGCGATCTCCGACCTCGCCGACCGTCCCACGCACCTGCTGTCGTTCGGGCAGAAGAAACGGGTCGCCATCGCGGGCGCGGTGGCGATGGCGCCCCGGCTGCTCGTGCTCGACGAGCCGACGGCGGGCCTCGACCCGGCGGGTGTCGAGGAGCTGCTGGTCACCCTCGCCGAGCTGCACGCGTCGGGCACCACACCGGTGCTCTCCACCCACGACGTCGATCTCGCCAACCGGTGGGCCGACCAGGTGGCCGTCGTCGCGGGCGGCCGGGTGGTGACCGGCCCGGCCGATGTCGTGCTCGGGGACGTCGCGCTGCTCCGGTCGGCGCGGCTGGGCCCGGCCTGGGCACCCGCCGTCGGTCGGTTGCTGGATCGGGAGGGAGCGGGGTCGGCCCGCCCCACCACCGCGGCAGCGCTGCACGCGCTGCTCGGGCCGGCGCAGGAGATGACGCAGGAGATGACGCAGGGGATGACGCAGGGGGTGGCGCAGGCCACCGCCGCCGGAGCGGGGTCGGGAGGCGCTGCCACCCCCTGAGTGGCACGATGGTGAACAGAGGCGGGCCCCGTGCGGCAGCGCCGGTGACGGCGCCGCCGTGCGCCAGGTTGGAGTTCCCCCCGTGGCAGACCCGCAGCACCATGCAGCGGACCCGGTGCTGATCACGGATGCCGAGCTCTCCTACGAAGAGGCCCTGGCCGTCCGCAAGAACCGCTACAAGATCATGATGTTCATGCGCATCCCGCTCATGGTCCTGGCCGCGATGTTCTACGCAATTCCGTGGCTGGCCGTCACACTCCTGGTGCTGTCCATCCCGTTGCCGTGGATCGCGGTGCTCGTCGCGAACGATCGGCTGCCCAAGAAGGCCGAGAACGTCAACCGCTACCGCGGCGACCGGCCCCAGATCGAGGCCCGCGAACACCCCGTGATCGAGGGCTGAGGCCCTCCGATCTCACTCGCCTCCGGTCTCGGAGGCCCTCCGCGCGAGCGTCGTCCGGGACGGCGGGCCGGCCCGCACCGCCTCATCGCCGCACTCTGCACACCTGGGGCCCGCTTCGCACGGGACCGGCACTGTGCGAAGTGGGCGCCAGATGTGCGAAGTGGGCGCCAGGTGTGCGAAGCGGCGGACGGCGCTGCCGGCTCGTGGCGCGCCGTCGACCTCATCGTCGAACCTGCCTCGGCCGGCCGCCCCGACAGCCGACGGCGGCGGCGGCGGCCCGGCAGCCCGCGCGCAGCGCGCCGGCGGGCCCGGCACCGGTCAGCCACGCCGCGAGCAGGCCCGCGTCGAAGGCGTCGCCGGCGCCGGTGGCGTCGACCACCTGTGCGGCTCTCGCCTCGGCGCGCCAGTGGCCTGAGCGGTCGGTCCAGCTCGCGCCGGCTGCCCCGGCGGTGGCCGCGACGGCGCCGATCCCGGCGTCGAGCACCGCGGACTCCCCGCCCAGGGCGGCCAGCTCGTCGGCGTTGGGCAGCAGCAGGTCCACCCCGCGCACCCAGGCCAGGAACTCCGGGTTCAGCATCGGCGCGGCCTGCGGATCCACCGACGTGGTCAGTCCGGCCGCCCGGGCTGCGGCCAGTGCGGCGAGCCCGGCGGGCCGCGAGGACGCGTCGAGCAGGACGTAGCCGGACAGGTGGAGGTGGTCGAACCCGCCGACGGCCGGGAGGACGGAGAGATCGGGCAGGTCGGTGGGGGACAGCCGCGCCGCAGCGCCCCGGTCCGACAGCATCGTCCGGTCGTCGTCGGCCACGAGGACGACGACGGAGCACGTCGGTGCGCCCGGGTCGACGGCGAGCACCGGCGTGACACCCGGCAGGTCCGCCGCGGCCGCCCGTCCGGCCAGGTCGTCGCCGATCCGGCTGACCAGCGTGACGTCGACGAGCAGGTGCGCGAGCCACACGGCGGTGTTGGCGCCCGCGCCGCCGCCGCGCATCGTGATCGCGGCCGGCACGTCGGCGCCGGGGACCAGGGCCCGGAACGGCGTCACCAGCACGTCGACGGCGACGTCCCCGACCACCACCACCCGGGGCGGCCCCGCGCCATCGGCAGCGCCGTTGCGCGGGTCACCTACGGTGCTGCCCGCGCCGTCGCCACCTGTGCGGCCGGCTCCGGTGACTCCACCGATCACGTGCGCCGAGCCGTCAGAGCCACCGCCACCCGCGCGGCCAACTCGGCGTTCGCCACCACCAGAGCGAGGTTGGCGCGCAGGCTCGCGCCGCCGCTGGAGGAGTGGAAGTGCTGCAGCAGGGCCGGGGTGACGTCCTTTCCGGTGATCCCGCGCTTCCGCAACAGGGCCAGGCCCTCGTTCAGTAGCCGGTCGTGCAGCGTCGCGTCGAGCTCGTCGGAGACCGGCACCGGCTGAGCCAGCACCATTCCGGCGCCGGACAGGGCCCGGTGCGCCCGCCACACCGCCGCGACCTCCCGGGGGGAGTCGAGGCGCCAGGGAACGGGATGGCCGGAGTCGCGGCGGTAGAAGCCCGGGAATGCGTCGGTGCCGTAGCCCAGGACCGGCACCGACCGCGTCTCGAGCACCTCGAGGGTGGCGGGCACGTCGAGGATCGACTTGACGCCCGAGCAGACGACCAGCACGCCGGTGGTGGCGAGCGCGGCCAGGTCGGCGGAGACGTCCCAGGTGTCGCGGGCGCCCCGGTGCACCCCACCGAGCCCGCCGGTGGCGAACAGCGCCACCCCGGCGGCGGCCGCGAGCACCGCCGTGGCGGCCACCGTCGTCGCGCCGTCGTGGCCCAGCCCGACGGCGACGCCGAGATCGCGAGCCGACAGCTTGACGAGGTCGCCGTCGCACACCCGGTCGAGCTCGGCCGCTTCGAGCCCGACGCGCGGGACGCCGTCGAGCACGGCGACCGTCGCGGGCACCGCGCCGTGGGCGCGGACGGCGGTCTCCAGCTCATCGGCGGCGGCGCGGTTCTGCGGGGCGGGCAGGCCGTGGGCGAGCAGCGTGCTCTCCAGAGCGACGACGGCGCGACCGGCGCGGAGCGCGTCGGCGACCTCGGGGGACGGCCGGACGGGCGACGGTGCCGACAGGGAAGGGAAGACGGAAACGGACACGTGCGGCATCATGGTTCACATGGCCACCCAGGTTCTTCCCGACGTCGACACCCGCCCCGAAGGCACGGACAGCACGGGTGACGACGTCCCGAAGATGTTCCACTACGTGAAGAAGAACAGGATCGCCGAGAGCGCCGTGCTGGGCAACATGGTGGTGGCGCTGTGCGGCGAGAAATTCCCCGTCACACGGTCGCCGAAGCCCGGCTCGCCCGTCTGCCCCGACTGCAAGAAAATCTACGAGGGGCTGCGGCCCGGCGGGGACGACTGAGCCTGCCGTGGCCGCCGTCCGAGGGTGGATCTACGACCGCCTGATCGCCGGGATGACGGCCGAGTGGTACCGCACGGTCCTGGGTCGGCTGCCCGACGGGGCTCGAATGCTCGACGTCGGTATCGGCACCGGTGCGGCCCTCGCCCGCTGCGCCGATCTCGTCCGGGCCAAGGACCTGCACGTCGTCGGCCTCGACGTCGATACCGGTTACCTCGCCCGCTGTCGCTCCGAGGTGACGCGGGCCGGCCTGGCCGGGTACGTCGAGCCGGTGCTGTCGTCGGTGTACGACCACCGCGGCGGCCCCTACGACGCCGGGTACTTCAGCGCGAGTCTCATGCTCCTTCCCGATCCGGCGGCGGCCATCGCGCACGTTGCGGGACAGCTCACCCCCGGGGGATTGCTGTTCAGCACCCAGACCTTCCATCACCACCGCTCGGCGCTGCTGGAGTGGGGCAAGCCGCTGGTCCGCTACGTCACCACGGTCGAGTTCGGCCGGATCACCTACGAGGACGAGTTCCGCGCCGCGTTCGTCGCCGCCGGGATCGAGCTCGTGGAGCTGGCGACGATGAGCGGGACGCGCTGGACGTCGTCGCGGCTGGCCATCGCCCGAGTTCCGGACGACGGCCGCGCGGCCGCCTGAGCCCTGCTGCGTTGTCCTATCGGGCGGCCAGGAACCGGTCGACCACCGGCGCCAGCTCGGTCGCCTCGGTCAGCAGCGCGAGATGCCCACCGGGGTAGACGTGCAGCGTCGAGTGCGGGATGCCCAGGTGCATGATCTTCGCGTTGACCAGCGGGATGATCGGGTCGTCGTCGCCGGAGACGATCAGCGTGCGCTGCCGGATCAGGCCCAACGCCGGCAGGCTGCTCCAGCCGACCCCGGCGAACAGCTGGTAGTAGTAGCCCCGCTGCGGGCCCTTGCGGGTGAACGCCTGCAGTACCTGCGCCGCCTGCTCGGGATGCGTGCGCATCGTGCCGCCGTAAATCTGCCCGGCGATCCGGCGCGCGTACTTGGGGTCGCGGTGCCGGCGTGGGGTGAGCATCTTCGCCAGTACCTGCGGCCGCGCCGGCACCATCAGCGTTCCGGTGGCGGTGGCGGCGAGGACGAGCCGCCGGCAGCGTCGCCGTTCGGTCATGGCGAACTGCTGTGCGAGCCCGCCGCCCCAGGAGAAGCCCATGACATCGACCTGGTCGTGGCCCAACCGTCTGACCAGCGCCGCGACGGTCGGCGTGAACGTCGACATGTGGTACGGCAGCAACGGCAGCGGAGAGCCGCCGATGCCGGGCACGTCGAAGCGGATAACCTCGATCTCGGGCGGCAGCTCGTCGACGAACGGCTGCAGCAGCTCGAGGCTCGCCCCGATGCCGTTGAGCAGCAGCAGCGGGGTGCGGATGGGGCCGTCGCCGGTGGCCCGTCGGATCGAGACCCGCAACCGCCGGCCGCGCAACGCGACCTCGAAAACGTCGTCCTGCGCCGGGGCGCGCGTCATCGGGCGAGCACGTAGTCACCGGGGGCGGGCACGATCGGATGCAGCCGGCGGCCGCCGAGCTCCGGCGGCGCGTCCTTCTCGGCACCGCTGCGGGCGGTGAGCCAGGCCAGATGGTCGGGCCACCACGACCCCTGCACCGTCGTGGCCCCGGCCAGCCAGGCCTCGGCGTCGGACGGGTTGTCCTCCGAGGTCCGGAAGCTCGCCTTGCGGTTGCCCGGCGGGTTGATCAGCGACGCGATGTGCCCGCTCGTCGACAGGACGAATCGGCTGGTGCCGCCCAGCAGCTGCGTGGTGCGGTAGCACGAGCTCCAGGCACACAGGTGGTCGGCGACGCCGGCGAGAATGTAGGCGTCACGGTCGACCTTGGACAGGTCCACCGGTGTCCCCAGCATCGTTGCCGCCCCGGGCGTGATCAGCGAGTTCGCCATCGTCATGTCGATGAAGCCACGGTGCAGGGCCGCGGTCATGCGGGTGGCGTCGGCGTTCCAGAAGAGGATGTCGAACGCCCTGGGTGGTTCGCCCCGCAGGTAGTTGTTGATCACATAGTTCCAGATCAGGTCGTTCGGGCGCAGCCAGGCGAACACCTCGGCGAGCGTGCTGCCGTCGAGGTAGCCCTTCTTCTCCGACGCCTCCACGGCCGAACGCGCCGTCTCGGCGTCGAGCAGCGCGCCCATGGTGCCGGACTTCGCCTGGTCGAGCACCGTGACGGCGAACGTCACCGACGCCACGCGCTCCTGCGCGCCGAGCGCGGCCAGGTGCCCGAGCAGCATCGCGGTGATGATGCCGCCCGAGCAGAACGCCATGAGCGACGTCCGCGGCGTGCGGGTGATCGTCTCGCAGGCGTCCATCGCGTCGAGGATCGCCTGGCCGTAGGTGTCGAGTCCCCAGCCCGCATGGCGGGAGTCGGGGTTGCGCCAGGAGATGAGGAACACCTGCTGGCCGCCACGCACCAGATTCTCGACGATGCTGCGGCCCGGCGCGAGGTCGGCGATATAGTACTTGTTGATCGTCGGGGGGATGACGAGCACCGGGATCTCGCGCACCTGCTCGGTCTGCGGCAGGTAGTGGATCAGCTCGAAGACCGGGGTACGGAGCACCACCGCTCCCGGGGTGACGGCGAGGTCGCCGCCCACCTCGAACGCGTCGGGCTCCACCATCGACGGCACCCGGGGTGCCGTGGCCAGGTCGCCGGCGAGCCGGCGGGCGCCTCGGACGAGGCTGGCGCCCCGGGTGTCGACTGCCGCCTTCACCACGGCCGGGTTGAGCAACGAGTTGCTGGGCGCCAGGGCGTCGACGATGTTGCTGACGGCGAACCGCACCCGCTCGTGGTCGGCCCAGTCCAGCTCGGCATCCTCGACCAGCTCGGTGGCGGCGCT
>JAYSXW010000230.1:0-4404 GCA_043716935.1 Pseudonocardia sp. | reverse complement strand
CGGAGTAGGGGCCGCCGTCCACCAACACCACCGGGTCCCCGTCGCGCACCGCGCCGATGACCGTCCAGCCCTCCGGGGGCGGGCCGGGGAACGTCGCGGCCAGCGCGTGGTCCTCGCCACCGGTCAGCAGCCAGTGCATCGGGTCCACGCCGAGGGCCCGGCCGACGTCGACGAGCCGTGGGGGCACCTCGAACGCGGCGCGGCGCACGTCAACGACCACGCCGGAGGCCCGGGCGACGTGGCCGAGATCGGCCAGCAGCCCGTCCGAGACGTCGATCATGGCCGTCGCCCCGGCCCGGGCGGCCTCCGGACCGGCGGCGTAGGGCGGCTCGGGCACCCGGTGCGCCCCGACCACGGCGACCGGGGAGCGGAACCCGCGCGCCAGCACCGCGAGGCCGGCCGCCGACCAGCCGGTGCGCCCGCGCAGGGCCAGGACGTCGCCGGCGCGGGCACCGCCGCGGGTCACCGGCTCGCGGCCCTCCACCGAACCCAGGGCCGTCACCGACACCACGAGCGTGGCCGAGGAGGCCACGTCGCCGCCCACCACGCCGACACCCACCACCTCGGCCTCGGTCCACAGGCCGTCGGCGAGGCCCTCCAGGACGTCCACCGGGGTGTCGGGCGGGCACGCCAGCCCCACGAGCAGCGCCGTGGGCACCGCGCCCATCGCGGCGATGTCGGCGAGGTTCGCGGCGGCGGCCTTGCGCCCCACCTGCTGGGGGGTGGACCAGTCGAGCCGGAAGTGGACACCATCGACCAGCACGTCGGTGCAGACGACGACGCGGCCGTCGGGTGCGGCCACCACCGCCGCGTCGTCGCCCGGTCCCAGGAGAGTGCCGGCGGGCTGGACGCGCCCGGTGGTCACGCGGGTGATCAGCCCGAACTCCCCCAACTCGGCCAGTGTGTTCTGGGGAACAAGGTTCGGCGAGGGCAGGGACAACGGGTCGACCTCCGGTACGTTCGGCGTCCGACTCTCCTGCTCCGGAGAGCGGACGTGAAAGGGGCACGACGTGGTGCAGGCGTACATCCTGGTCCAGACCGAGGTCGGCAAGGCCGCCGCCGTGGCGGCCGAGATCGCCGCCATCACCGGCGTCACCGCCGCCGAGGACGTCACCGGGCCGTACGACGTCATCGTGCGCGCCCAGGCCGAGGACGTCGACCAGCTGGGCCAGCTGGTGGTCGCCAAGGTGCAGGGGGTCATCGGGATCACCCGAACGCTGACCTGCCCCGTGGTGCACCTGTCGTCCTGAGCCGTCCGCATCCCCTGCCGATGCCCACCCGCCCGCCCACCCCCGTGCTGATCGCGATCGCGCTGCCGCTGCTGCTCGCAATCGCGGTGGCGGTCATCGGAATCAGCGCGCGGGCCGGCCTGATCGGTACACCGAGTTCGGCCGAGACGGGGCCACTCGCCGTGGTGCCCGTCGACGCGCCGGACGCCGAGGGCACCGGCTGCACCGCGCTCCTGGCCGCGCTGCCGGGCGAGCTGCCGGCCGCGCCGGACCCGCTGCCGACGCGGGAGCTCGGACCGCCCGTGCAGCCCGGCGTGCGGGCCTGGGCGGCGTCGCCGCGGCCGGTGGTCCTGCGGTGCGGCCTCCCCCGCCCCGCCGAGCTGACGCCGGGCTCGGCGTTGCTGGAGATCAACGGGGTGAGCTGGCTGCAGCTCGACGACGGCACGGGCGCACCTGTCGTCACCTACGTCGCCGTGGACCGGCCCGTCTACGTCGCCCTGACCCTCCCTGTCGACGCCGGGAGCGGACCGTTGCAGCAGGTGTCGGACACCGTCCGCGTCACCCTCTCGGAGACCCGGGTCGCCGTGCGCTGAGTCTCAGGATGAGACCCGCCTGGCCCGATCTCGTAGGCTCATCTACATTTCTGCTTCATGGTGACGATGTCCCGGGCCACCGAGGACTACCTCAAGGCGATCTTCCACATCGCCGCCCGTGGTGAGCCGGTGACCACCGGGCAGCTGGCGTCGGAGCTGGGGGTGTCCTCGCCGTCGGTGTCAGCCATGATCCGCCGGCTGGAGGAGTCCGAGCTGCTGCGACGCAGCCGCCCGATGGCGCTCACCGACACCGGCGAGCGTGCCGCGCTGCGCGTGATCCGTCGTCACCGGCTGCTCGAGACGTTCCTCGCCCGCACACTCGACGTGCCGTGGGACGAGGTGCACGCCGAGGCCGAGCTGCTGGAGCACGCGCTGTCCGACCGGCTCGAGGGGCGCATCGACACCGCCCTCGGCCACCCCACGCACGACCCCCACGGCGACCCGATCCCCCCGCGGGACGGGCCGCACCGGGAGAGCTGGGGCACCGCGCTGGACGCCGTCGACCCCGGGGTGCGCTTCCGCGTCGACCGCGTCTCCGACCGCGACAGCGCTGCCCTGCGCCACCTCGGCGAGCTGGGGATCGTGCCGGGCGCCGTCGTCGACGTGCTGGAGGAGGACCCGTTCGGCGGGCCGCGCTGGGTGCTGATCGGTGACGACCGGCATGCGCTCGGTATCCCACTGACCCGCCTCGTGCACGGCCACACGATCGATCCCGACCCGGAGGAAACCCCGTGACCGCCACCCGCGACACGCGGCCGTCGACGATCGCCGAGATCCGGCAGCGGGGCGGCCTGCGCGGTGCGTTCGCGTTCTTCGGGCCCGCGTTCGTCGCGGCGATCGCCTATGTCGACCCCGGCAACTTCGCCACCAACTTCTCCGCGGGCGCGCAGTTCGGCTACCTGCTGCTGTGGGTGATCGTCGGGGCCAACCTGCTCGCGATGATCATCCAAACGCTGTCGGCGAAGCTGGGCATGGCCACCGGACTCAACCTGCCGGAGCTGTGCCGTGACCACTTCCCGCGGCCCGTCACGCGCCTGATGTGGGTGCAGGCCGAGCTGGTCGCGATTGCGACCGATCTGGCCGAGGTCATCGGCGGGGCGATCGCGCTGAACCTGCTGTTCGGCATCCCGCTGTTCACCGGGGGTGTGATCACCGGCATCGTCGCGTTCGCGCTGCTCGCGCTGCAGGGCCGCGGGTACCGACCGTTCGAGCTGGCCATCGCTGGGCTGTTCGGGGTGATCCTGCTCGGGTTCCTCGTCACGGTGCTGCGCATCGACATCGGCGGGGCGGAGCTGGCCGCCGGTCTCGTCCCGCGCTTCGAGGGCACCGACAGCCTCCTGCTCGCCACCGGCATCCTCGGCGCCACGGTGATGCCGCACGTGATCTACCTGCACTCCGCGTTGACGCAGTCACGGATCCCGCCGGTCGACGCCGGTGAACGCCGGTTCCTGCTGCGACGCCAGCAGATCGACGTGTTCGTGGGGATGGGGCTCGCGGGTCTCGTCAACGCGGCCATGCTGATCATCGCCGCGGCGCTGTTCCACGGCACCGACATCGCCGGGGCCGACACCCTCGAGGGCGTCCACGCCGGCCTCGCCCGGGTGCTCGACCAGCCGGCGGCCTTCACGTTCGCGCTGGCGCTGCTCGCGTCGGGGTTCGCGTCCTCGGGCGTCGGTACCTACGCGGGCCAGGTCGTCATGCAGGGGTTCATCCGCCGCAGCGTCCCGCTGCTGGTCCGGAGGATGCTCACCCTCGCACCCGCGCTGGTCGTGCTCGGCATCGGGTTCGATCCCACCCGCGCGCTGGTGCTCTCGCAGGTGGTGCTGTCGTTCGGCATCCCCTTCGCACTGGTGCCGCTCGTGCTGCTCACCCGCCGTCGCGACATCATGGCGGAGCTGGTGAACCGCCGCCTCACCACCGCGGTGGCCGCCGCCGCCGCGGTGCTGATCATCGGCCTCAATGCATTCCTGATCATCCAGACGGTGACCGGGGCCTAACGCAGGCCCGTCCCCCTCGCCAGGGCCGTGTCCAGCAGCGTCGTGAGCAGGGTCGGGTAGTCGATCCCCGTGACGTCCCATGCGCGCGGGTAGATCGAGGTCGGCGTGAAGCCGGGCATCGTGTTGACCTCGTTGACGGTCAGCTCGCCGCCCGGCCCGACGAAGAAGTCGACGCGCGCGAGGCCCTGACCGTCCAGGGCCCGGAACGCGGCGATCGCCATCTCCCGCACCCGCTCGGTCACGGTGTCGTCGAGCTTGGCGGGGATGTCGAACTCGCAGACGTCGTCGAGGTATTTGGCGTCGAAGTCGTAGAACGGGGCGTCCCCGACGATGCGGATCTCCGCCGGCACGCTCGCCGCGACGGTGCCGTCGGGCCGCTCCAGTACCCCGCACTCGATCTCGCGGCCGACGACGGCGGCCTCCACCAGCACCTTCGGATCATGTTTGCGGGCGACGGCGATGGCCTCGTCGAGCGCCGCCCACTCGGTGACGCGGGTGATCCCGACCGACGAGCCGGCCCGCGCGGGCTTGACGAACACCGGCACACCCAGCCGCGCACGTTCGGCGCCGGTCAGCGTGCTCGTG
>JAYSXW010000229.1:0-13411 GCA_043716935.1 Pseudonocardia sp. | reverse complement strand
CGGGCGGGCCCTACGTCTACGCCCGCGAAGCGTTCGGTGACTTCGCCGGGTTCCTCAACGCCTGGTCCTACTGGGTCACCGCGTGGGCCGGGAACGCGGCCATCGTCGTCGCACTGGTCGGCTACGTGGAGGTGTTCTGGAACCCTGAGCACGCCACCCTCTGGTCGATCGTGATCGCCCTGTTCGGCCTCTGGATCCCCGCGGTGATCAACCTGTCGGGCGTGCGGAACATGGCGATCACCCAGATCGTGACCACGGTGCTGAAGTTCGTGCCACTGCTGTTCATGGCGACGATCGGGCTGCTGTTCATCAAGGGTGAGAACTTCGGGGCGTTCAACGCCACCGGGGGCTCGGCGGCGGGCGCGATCTCCGCCGCCGCGGCCATCGCCCTGTTCAGCTACCTCGGCATCGAGACCGTGTCGGTGGCGGCCGGCCGCGTCCGCAACCCGCGGAAGAACGTCGGGCGCGCCACCGTGCTGGGCACGCTGGGCTGCGCGGTCGTGTACATCCTCGGCACCCTGACGGTGTTCGGCACCGTGCCCAACGCCGCGCTGCAGGCCTCCACCGCACCGTTCACCGACTCGGCCAACGCGATCTTCGGCGGCCAGTGGGCCGGCAACGCCGTGGCGATCGCGGCCGTCGTGTCCGGGCTGGGCTGCCTCATCGGCTGGACCCTGATCGTCGCGGAGATGCCGATGGCCGCGGCGAAGGACCGGCTGTTCCCGGCCGCGTTCGCCCGCACCCGTCGCGGCATCCCCGTGTTCGGCATCGTCAGCTCCACGGTGCTCGCCTCGATCCTGACCGTCGTCAGCTACACCAGCTTCGAGTCGGTGTTCACCACCCTGGTGCTGCTGTCGGTGTTCACCGCGGTGGTCCCCTACATCTTCAGCGCCGGCGCACAGCTCTACTGGCTGCTCACCCGCGGCCGTGAGACGCACTGGGCCCACCTCGTCCGCGACTGCGGAGTGTCCGCGCTGGCGCTGGTGTTCTCGTTCTGGTCGCTGGCCGGCAGCGGCTACCAGGCCGTCTACTACGGCGTGTTCTGCCTGCTCCTCGGCCTGCCGATCTACATCTGGCTCAAGGTCGGACGTCGTGAGTACGGCGAGACCCCGGTCGTTCCGGTGCAGGCACTGTGACGCGCACCGTCGACGCGCCGGCTGCGCACGACGACGCCGAACGCTCCGACCAGCGCCGCCCGCTGGCCGAGTTGTACCGCGACCTGCACAGCTCGGTGGACGGCCTGGCCGGACGGGAGGTCGCCCGGCGGCAGACCGTCTACGGTCTCAACGAGCTGACCCGACGCGGTGGGCCGCAGTGGCCGCGTGATCTGCTGGAGCAGTTCACGCAGCCGCTCGTGCTGCTGCTGGGCGTGGCCGCCGTGCTGGCCTGGGTGGGCGGTACCCCCGCGCTGTCGCTGGCCGTGGTCGCCGTGATCGTGCTGAACGCGGGGTTCGCCTTCGTCCAGGAGCGCCAGGCCGAGCGCGCCGTCGACGCGCTCGCCGCCTTTCTCCCCCCGACCGCCCGGGTGGTGCGCGACGGGGTGCAGGTCGAGATCGAGGCGTCCGCGCTCGTGCCCGGGGACGTGCTGGTGATCGTCGAGGGCGACCGGGTGTGCGCCGACGCCCGGATCATCGCCGGCGACCTCGTGCTCGACCTGTCCGCGCTCACCGGCGAGTCGCTGCCCACCAACCGCTCGGCCGAGCCCTCCCCCGTGACCGGCCCGCTGCTCGAGGCCAACGACCTCGTGTTCAGCGGCACCACCTGCACCGGCGGCGAGGCGACGACGCTCGTCACCCGCACCGGCATGTACACCGAGCTCGGACGCATCGCCGCCCTGTCGCAGCGCGGCCGCACCCGTCCCAGCCCGCTGGAGCGCCAGGTCCGGCGGGTCACCTGGATCATCGCGGCCGTCGCCGTCGTGGTCGGGGTGGCGTTCGTGCCCGTCGGACTCGCAGCCGGGCTCGGGTGGGCCGCGGCGATCACGTTCTCGATCGGGCTGATCGTCGCCAACGTGCCCGAGGGTCTGCTGCCGACCATCACCCTCGCCCTGGCGTCCGGGGTGCGACAGCTCGCGCGCAAGGGCGCCGTGGTCAAACGGCTCTCGGCCGTGGAGACGCTCGGCTCGGTCACCGTCATCTGTACCGACAAGACCGGCACGCTGACGGAGAACCGGATGCGGGTCACCCGGCTGTGGTTGCTCGGCGCGGAGCTGGACGTGGCCGCCGCAGCCGACGACCCGCGGGCACGCCTGCTCGCCACCACCGCGGCGACGTGCACGACGGCCGAGGCCCCGAGCGACGCGCAGCCGGCCGGCACCGGGGATCCCACCGAGCTCGCCCTGCTGCGCCTGGCGACCGATCTGGGTGTGGGCGTCTCATCGGCGAACCGGCACGCCGCACGCCAGGGCGTGTTCCACTTCGACGCCCACCTCAAGCGCATGTCCACAGTGGATGCCGACGACGGGGCCGTCGCCGTCCACACGAAGGGCGCGCCCGAGGCCGTCCTGCCCTGCTGCAGCCACGTGGTCGGTCCCGACGGTCGGGCGGTCCCGCTCGACGACACGCTCCGGGGCGAGCTGCAGCACATCCTGAACCGCTACGCGGGCGGCGGGCTGCGCGTGCTCGCCGTCGCCCGCCGTGCCCTCGGCCCGGTGCACGGCCTGCCCGCCGACCGCGCCGCCGTGGAGTCGGACCTCGTGCTGGTCGGGCTCGTCGCGATGGTCGATCCGCCCCGCGTCGCCGTGCCCGACGCCGTGGCCCGCGCCCACCGGGCCGGCATCCGTATCCACGTCGTCACCGGCGACTACGGGCCCACCGCCGCGGAGATCGCCCGACAGGTCGGGATCGGAGAGGTCGGCGGCCGGATCGTCACCGGGGAGGAGTTCGACCGTCTCGGCGACGCCGGGCTCGACGCGCTGCTCGCCGGCGACGAGGAGATCGTGTTCGCCCGCACGTCGCCCGAGTCGAAGCTGCGGATCTGCGAGGCCCTGCAGGCCGGCGGGGCGATCGTCGCCATGACCGGCGACGGCGTGAACGACGCCCCGGCCCTGCGGCACGCGGACATCGGGGTGGCGATGGGCCGCTCGGGCACCGACGTGGCCCGGGACGCCGCGACGATGGTGCTCACCGACGACGACTTCGCCACCATCGTGGCCGCGATCAGCTCCGGCCGGCAGGTGTTCGACAACGTCCGCAAGTTCGTGCTCTACATCTTCGCCCACGCCGTGCCCGAGGTCGTGCCGTTCCTCGTCTTCGCGCTCACCGGCGGCGCGGTGCCGCTGCCCCTGACCGTCCTGCAGATCCTCGCGATCGACCTGGGCACCGAAACGCTGCCCGCGCTGGCGCTGGGCCGCGAACCGGCCGAGCCCGGAGCGATGGACCGCCCGCCCCGACCCCGCTCCGCCGGGGTCGTCGACCGCGGCCTGCTGCTGCGCGCCTGGCTCCTGCTCGGTACGGTCTCCGCGGTCCTCGTGATGGGCGGGTTCCTGATCACGCTGGTGGCCGCCGGCTGGCACCTCGGCGACCCGACCGGCCCGGGCAGCCCGCTGCACCAGGCCTACCTGCGGGCCACCACGATCACGTTCGCCGGCATCGTCGCGTGCCAGATCGGCACGGCGTTCGCAGCGCGCACCGACAGGGCGTCGCTGCGCTCGGTTGGGCTGTGGTCCAACCCACTGCTGTCGTGGGGCATCGCGTTCGAGGTGGTGTTCACGGCAGCCGTCATCTACGTGCCGTGGCTGCAGGACGTCTTCGGCACCGCGGCCCTGCAGCCGGCCCAGCTGGCCGTGATCGTCCCGTTCCCATTCGTCGTCTGGGGCGCCGATGAGATCGTGCGGTGGATCCGCAGGCGGCATTCCGGCCCTCCGGTTCGGGACCTTGTGCACTGATGCCGGCTGCTCCGACCGACAACGATCGGGGCATGACCCAGACACACGGACTCGGCGTGCACTCGGAGGTCGGGCAGCTCCGGCAGGCCATCGTCCACCGCCCCGGACTCGAGCTCTCCCGGCTCACCCCCGCCAACTGCGACGCGCTGCTGTTCGACGATGTCCTGTGGGCGGAGAAGGCGCGCGAGGAGCACGACGTCTTCGCCCGGGTGCTCCGCGAGCGCGGCGTGGAGGTGCACCACTTCGACACCCTGCTCGCCCAGACTCTGGAGATCGCGGAGGCCAAGGCCTTCGTCATGGAACGCATCTGCACCCCCGAGCTCGTGGGCCCCACGCTGGTCGGGCCGCTGCGCGACCTGGCCGAGGACATCGACGCCGCGATGCTCGCGGAGCTGCTCATCGGCGGCATCACCCGCTCGGACCTCTCCCCGCTGCACGTGCGCAGCCTGCGCTGGCAGACCCTCGAACTGGACGACTTCGTGCTCGCCCCGCTGCCCAACACGCTGTTCCAGCGCGACAACTCGGCCTGGGTGTACGGGGGCGTCACGATCAACCCGATGGCCAAGGCGGCGCGGCAGCGGGAGTCGCTGCACAGCCGCGCCGTCTATCGCTTCCACCCGATGTTCGCCGATGCCACGTTCCCGGTCTACTACGGCGACGACGACGTCAGCCACCAGCCGGCCACCCTCGAGGGCGGCGACATCCACGTGCTCGGCCGCGGCGTGGTGCTGATCGGGATGGGCGAGCGCACCACCCCGATGGGCGTGGAGATCCTGGCCCGGGAGCTGTTCCGCAGCGGCCAGGCCACCACCGTCATCGCGGTCGAGCTGCCCCGCTCGCACGCCTTCATGCACCTCGACACGGTCCTGACCATGATCGACGTGGACACGTTCGTCCGCTACCCGGGCCTCGACGTCGGATCGCTGCGCAGCTGGGTGATCACCGCGTCGGACCCGGAGGAGGTGGTGGAGCACGACACCGGCGGCCTGCACGTCGAGCACCGCGACGACCTGTTCGCCACCATCGCCGACGCGCTCGGAATCGACAAGCTCCGCGTGCTCGTCACGAACGAGGACGCCCGGGCGGCGGAACGCGAGCAGTGGGACGACGCCAACAACTTCCTCACCGTCGCCCCCGGCGTGGTCGTCGGCTACGACCGCAACACCCTCACCAGCGCGATGCTGCGAGACGAGGGCATCGAGGTTCTCGCCATCGCGGGCAGCGAACTGGGCCGCGGACGTGGCGGCGCCCGCTGCATGATCTGCCCGATCCAGCGCGACGGAATCTGAGGCCACCGTGACCGCCACACTCACCCGCCACCCGGGATCGCTGCTCACGGTCACCGACCTGGGCAAGGACCGCTTCCTCGGCCTCGTCGAGCGGGCCGCCGAGCTCAAGCGGGCCAAGGACACCCGTACCGAGCGCCCCCGGCTGACCGGCCGCAACATCGCCCTGATCTTCGAGAAGAGCTCCACCCGCACCCGCTGCGCGTTCGAGGTGGCCGCCCACGACCAGGGCGCCCACGTCACCTACCTGGACCCGGCGGGCTCCCACATCGGGCAGGAGGAGTCCGTCCCGGACACCGCGCAGGTCCTGGGCCGCATGTTCGACGGCATCGAGTTCCGCGGTTTCGCGCAGGAGACCGTCGAACAGCTCGCCGACCACGCCGGGGTGCCGGTCTGGAACGGGCTCACCGACTCCTGGCACCCCACGCAGATGCTCGCCGACGTCCTCACCATGATAGAACACCGCCCGTCGCCACCGGAGCGGATCACCTGCTGCTATCTCGGCGACGGCCGCAACAACGTCGCCCGATCGCTGCTGGTCACCGGCGCGATGCTCGGCATGGACATCCGCATCGCCGCGCCCCGCGAGCTGTGGCCGCCCGACGACGTCGTCGCGGCGGCCCGCGACCTGGCCGCCGGCAGCGGCGCCCAGGTGCTCGTCACCGACGACCCCACCCGTGGAGTCACCGGCGCCGATTTCGTCTACACCGACGTGTGGGTCAGCATGGGTGAGTCGTCGCAGACGTGGGCCGAGCGCGTCCCGCGGCTGCTGCCCTACCGGGTCACCGAGGAGCTGATGGCCACGGCCGGGCCGGATGCGAAGTTCCTGCACTGCCTGCCCGCCGTCCACGACCGCACCACCGAGCTCGGTCGGCGCCTGCACGAGGAGTTCGGCCTCGACGGCGCGGAGGTCACCGACGAGGTGTTCCGCTCGACGCGGTCGGTCGTGTTCGACCAGGCCGAGAACCGGTTGCACACGATCAAGGCCGTTCTCGTCGACGCGCTCGCCACCCCGATGACCGGTCGCTGAGGTGCGCATCGTCGTCGCCCTGGGCGGCAACGCGCTGCTGCGCCGCGGGGAGAAGCCCGACGCGAGCATCCAGCTGCACCACATCCGCGCGGCCGCCGAGGCGCTGGCCCCGCTGACCCGCGAGCACGAGCTGGTCGTCTGCCACGGCAACGGCCCGCAGGTGGGGCTGCTCGCACTGGAGAGCGAGAACGACCCGGCACTGACCCGCCCGTACCCGCTCGACGTCCTCGGCGCCCAGACCCAGGGCATGATCGGGTACTGGCTGGCACAGTCTTTGCGCAACGCCGGCGTGACCCGGCCCGTCGTCGGCGTGGTCACGCAGGTCGTGGTCGACCCGCTCGATCCCGACTTCGCCGCGCCCACGAAGTTCGTCGGGCCCGCCCTCACCCGCGACCGCGCCCAGGAACTGGCCGGGCTGCACGACTGGACGACCGCGCAGGACGGACCGCAGTGGCGCCGGGTCGTGCCCTCCCCCGATCCGCAACGCGTCGTCGAGCAGGACTCGATCATCCAGCTGGTGACGGCCGGCTCCGTGGTGGTCTGCTGCGGCGGGGGAGGCGCCCCGGTGGTCCCCGACGGCGCCGGTGGTCTGCGCGGCGTGGAGGCCGTGGTCGACAAGGACCTCACCGCCGCCCTGCTCGCGGTCGCCGGGCACGCCGACCGGCTGGTGCTGCTCACCGACGTGCCCGCCGTCATGCGGCACTTCGGGACCCCCCGCGAGGAGTGGATCCACCACCTCGCCCTCGACGAGCTCGACCACCTCACCTTCCCGGCCGGGTCGATGGGCCCCAAGATCGAGGCCTGCCGCCGGTTCGTCGCGGCCACCGGCCACCCCGCCGCCATCGGCACGCTCACCGACGCCACCGACGTCCTCGACGGCAAGGCGGGCACCACCATCACCGCACGTTCCCAGCTCGACGAAGGATGAGCCATGGAGAAGTCGTCGTTGACCGCTCTGACCCGCCAGCAGCTGAAGATCGCCCGAGAGGCGCCCAGCGGGCGCAGCGCACGGACCGTGTACGGCGGCCACGAGCACACGCTCCGGCAGACGCTCATCGCACTCGCCGCGGGCCGCCGCCTCGATGAGCACGACAGCTCGGGTGAGGCGACCGTGCACGTGCTGCACGGCCGGGTGCGCCTCGTCGCCGGCGACACCGGCTGGGAGGGCTCGGCCGGCGACCTGCTCGTCGTGCCCGACGCCCGGCACTCCCTCGACGCGATCGAGGACTCCGCCGTGCTGCTCACCGTGTCCACGACCGTCCGGCGCGGGGTGTCCGGGTGACGCGCGCAGCGCACCTGAGCAGATGGGACACCGACGGTGGACCCATCGTCGATCGAACACCGTGGCGAGCCGGCCGAGCAGGCCCGCCACACGCAGGCCGATCACGTGGATCGTCGGATGGTCGCCGTGGCCGAGCGGTTGTGCCGCGAGTTCGCGCCGGACGGCGGACCTGCGGCCGAGTCGGTCCGTGACCAGGTGCGCGACGCCCGCGACGCCTTCGGCTCGCCCCGGCTGATCGCCTACCTGCCGACGCTGGTCGAGCGGGCCGTCCGCCGCCGGCTCTCGTGCGACGGGGCCGACGCGACGATCAGTGGCCGGTAGAGGAACCAGGCGAAGACCGACAAGGACACCGCGAGGGTCATGAAACCGGCCAACAGCCCGATGGAGGCGTCGGGGTCGCCGTCTCCCAGCATCGTCGCGGCCATGCCCGCGACGGACCAGCCGATCAGCAGGTAGCCGCCGACAATCGCGTACGCGGAGGTGCGGGCCCACCGGCGGCCGCGCAGCAGCCCGACCCCGACGGCAAGCGCGGCGGGCACGACGATGCCGAGGTCGTAGAACTTCACCACCCAGAACAGCGTGGGCGCGCCGAGGTAGGCGGTACCAGTCGGAGCCGGGCTCATCGCGTCGACGAGCGTGGGCAGGTGCAGACCGAACAGGACGAATGCCGCGATCACGAGGAGCAGCACCCCGGTACCGGCTTCCAGCCGGCGGGACCACGGCGGCAGCACCACCGACCCCACGAGCCCCGCACTGCGCACGGTGATCGCCGACGCGAGCCAGAACATCACGAGCAGCAGCGGGAAGAACACCTCGACGTTGCCCGGGACGCGGAGATACTCATTGGCGAGCACCAGCTGCGAGTAGGTGTACATCGCGAAGATCGCCGGAGCGAGGGCGAGCACCGGCGCGGCCGGATGCTCCCGCCAGGCGAGCCCCCCGACCGCGACGCAGACCGGCGCGACCACGACGAGCGCAGCGAGATCACCGCCGCGGACCTGGTTCAGCCCCGACGCCGACGTGCGGAAATGGATCACATCGAGCACCAGTGGGCCGAGGACCGCGTACCCGACGACGAGCGTGCCCAGCGCGAACAACCCGGCGCCGAGCAAACGGTAGGACCTCATGCTGTCGGTCTACGTGGATGTCGTCGCCCACGTCAGAGGCGAACGGCCGGGGTCCTTCGGCACTGTTCCCCGACCGCGGCGACGTCGAGCCTCAGCGCATGACGGACGATGCGGTGCAGCACGTCCGGGCCCAGGCGTGGCCGGCCAGGCACCCGGTCGTCACGTTCACCGTGGCGGGGGCGGCTCCGCTGGCTGGCTCTCGCTCTCCTCGGCCCGCTGGGCCTGTTCGGTGTCGCCGTCGTCGTCGCCCGCGTGGTGGAGGGGACATGGCCGGAATCTCAGCCGGTTCGGCGCGAGCACCGAGTACCCGGCTCTGCCATTGGCGGTGTTCTGGCTGGTCAACCTGCTGTTCTACGGGTTCGGTGAGGAGATCGGCTGGCGTGGCTTCGCCCAGCCGACCCTGCGGAGCCGCGGCTCGGCGCTGCGCGCCGCGCTCGTCGTCAGCGTGATCTGGGCGGTCTGGCACCTCCCGCTGTTCGGCATCACCGCCACCTACCGGGCCATGCCCGCCGTCGGCTTCCTCGGGTTCTTCCTGAGCATCGTCGCCGCCTCCCTCGTGCTGGCCTGGCTGTACCTGCTCGGTGGCATCCTGGTGGCCGCGGTCTTCCATGCCGTGTTCGACATCGCCACCACCACCCCCACCACGACCGCCCTGATCCCCACCGTCATGGGCGCCGCGATCACCGTCGCGGCGCTGGCCGTGATCCCGAGCCTGTGGCGGGCGGGGCCCGGCGCCGATCGGTAGGTGGTAGCGGGCCGGAAGGCCCTTCCGCCCGCAGCACGACCGGAGCACCGTCGGACCATGCCCCTGCCGTTCCCCCGCATCGCCGTCCCGCTCGCCACCCTGCTCGTCGTCAAGGTGCTGGGGCGCCGGTGGATGGCCCACTGGGGCGCCACCACGCAGGAGATCGACGCGGAACTGCCCGGCGACGGTCTCGTCGAGGGCACCGACCTGACCACCACCCGAGCCGTCACGGTGCACGCCCGGGCCGTCGACATCTGGCCCTGGATCGCGCAGCTCGGGCAGGGCCGCGGCGGCTTCTACAGCTATGACGCACTGGAGAACCTGGTGGGCTGCGACATCCACAGCGCCGACCGGATCGTCCCCGAGTGGCAGGACGTCGTGGTCGGGTCCGAGGTCCGGCTCGCCCCCGAGGTGGCCATGACTGTCGCGGCCGTCGACCCGGGCCAGGCACTGGTGCTGCGCGGCGGGATCCCGATGGGTCGCTCGCCGGCCCCGTTCGACTCCACGTGGGCGTTCGTGCTGCGCGAGGAGCCGGACGGGACGACGCGACTGGTGTCGCGCGAACGCTACGAGTACCTGACGTGGTGGGCCGCGCTCGTCGTCGAGCCGACGTCAGTGGTCAGCTTCGTGATGAGCCGCAAGATGTTGCACGGGATCGCCGACCGTGCGGAACGCGGCGTGCTCGCACGACGACCTTGACCAACTCACCGACCCACGGCACGGCCGACCCGACCGCGACGCAGACCATCCACTGACCGGTGGTGAGGTCGGTGGTGGTGAAGACCGAGCTGCCGGTCGCCCGGTCGGATCGTCAGGGCGCGTTATTCTCCCGCTACCTGGAACGCGGCATCTTCGGCACCTCACCGTTCGAGACCCTCGACGTCGACGGGGTCGGGCGGCTGATCCGGATCGCCGTCAAGGAGCACCCGCCCGGACATCCGGCTCGGCGTCTGCGGGGAACACGGCGGTGATCCCGAATCCATCCACTTCTTCCACCACGAGGGACTGGACTACGTCTCCTGCTCCCCGTTCCGGGTGCCCGTCGCCCGCCTCGTGGCCGGCCGCGCCGCCCTCGAGGTCTGAGCGCCGTGTGCGAGTACCAACTCCTCGTCGTGCACACGGCGGTGGAGGAACAAGCCCACCGCGGTGCTTGAGCGCCCGCGCCGGAGCGGGTCGTAGGTCCCGGACCTTCAGATCCTTCGGCCACTGCGCGGTTCGCGCCCGCAGCGCACGCTGGCAACCGCAACGCAGGGAGTTCTCATGGCCGTTCGTCCGACGATCAACCGGCCTACCGTGCTCGCCACCGGCGCAGTCGGCACCAGTGCGCTGGCAGGCTGTGGAGTGGGCGGCGAGACCTGCGCCATCCCCGACGCCGGTACGGCACCGTCGGGGGGCAGCGGCCGACAGCTGGCTGTGCTGGCCGACATCGACGTGGGCGCAGCGGTGGCGGTCGGCGACGGAAGCTGCGGTGCGGTCGTCGTCGCCCGTCCCACCAGCACCTCCGCGGTCGCGTTCAGTGCGATCTGCCCGCACAAGGGGGTCATCGTGCAACCCCGCGGCCATCAGCTGCTCTGCCCCGCGCACGGTGCGCTGTTCACCGCATCGACCGGCGAGGTGAAGCGGGGACCGGCGGACAGGGCGCTGACGAAGGTGGCCGTCTCGGTGGTCGACGGCCGGGTGCTGACCGCATGATCCGCCGAGGCGACACGCTGCGGTGGATGTACCGGGGCGGTCGGCCCAATCGGGTCGCGGCGGTGCTCAACCGCTGGTCGGCGAGCCTCGGCTCGGCCGGAATATGGCCCGGCCGGTTGGCCACGCTCGAGGTGCGCGGCCGGCGCTCCGGCCGGCTGATCACCCTCCCCGTCGTGACGGTGACGTACGAGGGCGAGCGCTACCTCGTGGCGATGCTCGGCGAGTGCACGAGCTGGGTACGCAACGTGCGGGCCGCGGGAGGGCAGGCGGTGCTACGGCACGGCGGCGCGGAGTCGGTGCGGCTCGACGAGGTCGATCCCTCGGTCCGGCCGCCGATCCTGCGGCGCTATCTGGAGGTCGCACCGGGCGGTCGCCCGCACATCCCGGTGGACCGTCGGGCCCCGCTCGCGGAGTTCGAGCAGGTGGCGGCCCGATATCCGGTGTTCCGGATCCACCGGGGCGCCGGGGGCCCGACCGGGCCGTTGATCCCGCGACGTCGGATCCTTCGGCCGCTGCGTGGTCCCGCGCCCGCAGCGCACGCTAGCGGCTCCCGAACAGAAGGAGCTTCCATGAGCACCGCCGACCGGTCCACATCCACCGCGCAGACGGAGGCGACCCACAGCGAGACCACCCCGATCCGCGGGGATGTCCTCGTGTCCAAGATGAAGGACCTTCTCCATGAGGGCACCGTCCGCCGGCTGATCGTCAAGAACGACGACGGCCACACAGTCATGGAGATCCCCGTCGTCGCCGGTGTCTTCGCCGCCGTCGTCGCCCCGGTCCTGACCGCCGTCGGCGCCGTCGCCGCACTCGCGAACCACTGGAAGATCGAGGTCGAGCGGACGACGGGGCAGCCCGCCGAGTAGACGGACTGAGCCGGGCAGCCGGAGCGGGTGACGGTCACCGAACGGCCCGCCGGATTCACGTCGGCGCCGGTCAAATCTTGCGACCCCCATCGTGGTCCGCACCCGCGTGCAGTTCTGACCGGGTCGCCGCCGGATGCCGGTGGTGAGGTGGGGCAAGCGCAGGGCGATCGTCGGCTGCACTCCGGAGTGCAGCCACAAGACCGCGCCATGGGGCAGCTCGTGAACCGCCCGTGGTGGGGGGTCGTTCAGAGTCCGGTGGCGCCGACGAGCAGGCCGATCCCGTACGTGACGGCCATGGCCAGCGCGCCGCCGACCACGAGCCGGACGACGGCGGGAGCGCGTGGCGAACCGCCGAGCGAGGCGCTGACGGCTCCGGTGAGGGCCAGCGCGACCAGCACCACCACGAAGGTCACCGCGACCCGTGCCCCGGCGGGTGGCAGCAGGATCGCCAGCAGCGGGAGAAGAGACCCGAGGACGAACGCGCCCGCCGAAGCAGCGGCCGCGTGCCAGGGGTTGACGAGCTCGTGTGGGTCGATGCCCAGCTCCACATCGAAGTGGGCGGTGAACGGGTCGTGCGCGGTGAGCTCCTCGGCCACCCGCTGCGCGGTGTCGGCGCTGACGCCCTTCGCCCGGTACATCCCGGCGAGCTCGGCGAGCTCCTCGTCGGGGAACTGTTCGAGCTCGGCGCGTTCGCGAGCGAGCAGTGACTTCTCGGTGTCGCGCTGGCTGCTCACCGAGACGTACTCGCCCAGCGCCATGGACACCGCGCCCGCCACGACGCCGGCGACACCGGCGGTGAGGATGGCGCCGGTGTCGGTGGTGGCCCCCGCGACCCCGACGACCAGCCCCGCGGTGGACACGATGCCGTCGTTGGCGCCGAGTACGCCGGCGCGGAGCCGGTTGAGCCGGCCGGACAGCCCGGCCGGTGGTCCGTCCGCACCGCCGTCCGGGACGCGTGTCATGCCGCGACCTGCGCGGCGCGGGCCGCGATCTCCGCGCGTTCGGCGATCCCGTGGAGCATGCGCCTGCTCATCACGAAACTGACCGCCGACGCCGGCTCGACGACCAGCGGCGCCCACCACCGTGGGTACTCGTAGCGTTCGCGGGAGATCAGCCTGGTGGTCCCGTCCGGTTCCTCGCGCAGCACGAACGACCACGTCGAGTCGAACGGTGCCGCTGTGCGCCCCAGCGGGATACCGCCGCGCAGCACGAGCGAGCGGCCCGGCCCGATCTGCGCGATCCACGGCCAGATCTCGGCGGCGCGGGCGTACACCGTGACCGCCCGGGTGGTCGCGAGGTCGGCGCCCTCCATCAGCTCGTCACCGGGCAGTTCGGCGTCGATCTCCTCGGTGGTGGCGCCCCAGTGGGCCATCCACCGCCACCCCGGCGCAAGGATGAGCCCGACGGGCGGGACGGCGACGGTGCGCACGGGAACGGTCATGGGACCGACGGTGCGCCGCTCACGCCACCTGCGGAAGGGCCTTCCGACCCGCCCGG
>JAYSXW010000228.1:0-13432 GCA_043716935.1 Pseudonocardia sp. | reverse complement strand
GCCGGGCTGCGCGCCGGTTTGTCCCACGAGGACACGGCCCGGTTCTCCTTCCTGCTCGCCACCCCGGTCATCGCCGCGGCCGGGCTGCTGAAGCTCGGCGATCTCGCCGGGCCGCTCGGCGACGGGATCCACGGACAGATCCTGCTGGGCAGCGTGCTGTCGGGGGTGGGGGCGTATCTGTCGGTGCGGTTCCTGACCCGCTACTTCGCCACCCACTCACTGCGCCCGTTCGGCTGGTACTGCGTCACCGCGGGCGCGGCATGTCTGATCTGGTTCGCCGTACGCTGACCAGCCCCGTGCCCACCAAACCCGAACGATGCGCGGCTGGTTCTGTCGGTCAGTTCCGATTGCGGATGTTCGTCAGCGTCGACCCGCGCCCAGGATCTCGCACGGGACCATGTCCGCGAGTTCCGACCGCACCTCGCCCCTTCCGGGCAAGGATCGCCAGCGTGCGGGCAGGTACGTTACGTCGTCACGCCGAGGGCAAGACCGGGGCGGTTCTGGGGCCGGCGCCCGGATCTGTGTCCTGGCGGCCCCTTAGGGTTACGGGTAGAGGGCGTGCAGGCAGCGGGACAGGGCGGCGGCGGTGTCGCCGGCGACAAGCAGGGTGAGCGCGGTGAGGGCGGCGGCGGGCCAGCTCGCCGTCCAGCGGCTGGTGGGTGCGGCGGCATGCAAGGCCCGGACCCGGGTCAGCACGCGTAGCCGCAGCAGGCCCAGCGCCGCGGCCGGCCCGGAGGGTTGGGGGTGCGCGGCCAGCGCGGCCCGGGCCAGAGCGCGGGCGGCAACGTCGCGGTCGCCGACCTCGACGGCGGCGTGTTCGTCGGCCCACCGCTCCAGCAGGAACTCGACGTGGTCGCGCACCCGGATCACCAGCGGGTTCAGCGCTGCAGCCAGCTGCACGGCGAGCAGGTAGCGGGCGTGGTGGTGGCGCAGGTGGGCCCGTTCGTGCGCGAGCACGGTCCGGCGGCCGTCGGCGTCGAGCGCGCCGAGCATGCCCGCGGACACCACGATGCGACCCGGCCGCCCGGGCACCGTGAAAGCCTGCGGGTCGCCGCAGTCGAGGACGACCAGATCGCCCGCGGCGGGCGCGCGGCGCAGCGCGGCAAGGGACCGATGACCGCGGACCCGGCGGACGGCCACCGCGGTGACGCGGACCAGCCCGATCAACAGGGCCACCGCGGCCAAGGCCCCCACCGTGCGCGGCACCGGGTCGACCGCGTGCAGCACGGTCGGGTCGGGACGGGCCAGGTCGGGACGGGTCAGGGCGGCGAACTCGTTGATGCGCCCCAACCCGCCGATGGCCAACGCGACCAGGGCGCTGACACCGGCCAGCGCGCCCAGCACCGCGACACCGGTCAAGACCCGGGCCGCCGCGGCCGGAACCAACGCCCGGGCGGCGATGGTGTCGAGGCGAGCCAACAGCACCGGGAGCAGTGCCAGCACATAGACGGTGACGTGCACGGGCGGCCCGTTCAGACCGGCTCGTCGAGCAGGCTCCGCAGCAGCTCGTGCTCGGTGGGGTCGAGTGCTTCGACGAAATGCTGCAACGCCTGCGCCCGGTTCGCGGAGTGGGCCAGGGTGGTGGCCATCTGCGCGGCCACCGCCGACCCGGGGGGCCGGCGCGGGACGTAGGCGTGGCCGCGGCCGCGGGGTTGCCGGTCGAGCAGGCCCTTGGTGTGCAGCCGGGTCAACACGGTCAGCACCGTCCGATACGCCACCCGCGCCCCGAGCACGACGTGGACATCGCCCACGGTCATCGGCGCCGCCCCGGCCCACAGGGTGGCCATCACCTCGGCTTCTAACGCCCCGTGCTCCCGGCGCCCCGTATCGGTCTCCTGCGCTCGCCGACCCCTGCCCACCAGCACGCCAACCCTCGCCGTCTCTCCTACTGTGCGTAGGACAGTACCCGCGCCGGGCTCGTAACCCGCTGCACCCACCTCAACTCCTACAACATGTAGGAGTTAGGATGCACTCTGAAGCTGAGCGCCTACGGGTGCCGGCCGGACGGACGGAGTGCGCGAAGTGCTGCTGCATGCGCTGATGGGATCGGTGGGCGGGGTTGGTCCACGAGCGGCGGCCGTCCTGGCCGAGGGCGATCACACCCCCTACGACCAGGGGGTGCGTCATGTGGCCACGTTGGCCGGGTACCTGTCCTACGGGTTGATGGCCATGACGGTGTGTTTCGGGGTCCTGACCACCACCGGGTGGGCGCGGCGCTCGGTGAGCCGCCAGGCCCTCTCGGGTGGGCACGTGGTGCTGGCCGTGATGACGTTGACGTTCGGGACGCTGCACGGGGTGGCGTACGCGTTCCAGACCGGGGAACGGTTCAGCTACGTGATGGTGGCGGTGCCGTTCGTGCAGGGCGGTGAGGTCGAGGTGGCGCTGGGCATCGTCGGGTTGGAGCTGGGGATCGCGGTCGCGGTGTCGATCTGGGTGCAACGCCGGCTCGGCTACCGCCGCTGGCACCTGTTCCACTATTTGTCCTACGCCGCGTTCGCGCTGTCGCTGGCACACACCGTGCTCACCTCACCGGAGGTCCGTTCGTTGGGCGGGGTCGGGCTGATCGTCGTCGCCGCCGCGGCGGCGTGCGCCCTGCTGGGCGTGCTGCGGATGCTGCCCGCCACCACCGCGGTCGCCGCCCGCATCACCCCGCAGGAGGTCTGATCGCCATGACCAGGCGCGACACCACCACCCACGACACCCGGCCCGAGCAGGCCCCCACCGACGACACCGGGCCGGCGGAGGTCTGGCCGGGGGAGATCCGGCCGCGGGCCGGGCAGCACGCCGGGCCGCCGCGCCTCGCGGTGTCGGTGGACAACAACCACTGCCAGCTCTACGGGATCTGTGAGCAGGAGGCCCCGCAGGTGTTCGCTCTGGGCGTCGACGGCCGGCTGCGCTACGACCCACGTCCGTCCTCCGCTCACACCGCGGGAGTGCGCCAGGCCGCGCGGTGCTGCCCGATGCAGGCCATCACCGTGACGGACCGGCGATGACCGGGACCCTGACCACTACCGCGAACCCAGTCACGCTCGGGCGGCCCGCCAGCCCGAACGCCGGGGTGGGCGCCGGGCGGGTGGTGGTCGTCGGGGCCGGCCTGGCCGGATTGTCCGCGGCGGAACGGTTGCGCGAACGCGGGCACACCGGCGAGATCGTCGTGATCGGGGACGAGCCGCACGCCCCCTACAACCGCACCCCGCTGTCCAAGCAACTCCTCACCGGCACCCTCACCCCCGCCCAGCTGCGGCTACGCACCCACACCGACCCCGCCGCGATCTGGCGCCTGGGCACCCGCGCGGTCGCCCTGCACCCCGACCGGCGCACCGTGGCGCTCCCCGGCGGGGAACAGCTACCGTTCGACGGGTTGATCATCACCACCGGGGTCGAGGCCCGCCACCTGCCCGGCGCACCCCTGCACTCCGACCGGGTGTTCATGTTGCGGACCCTCGACGACGCCCGCGCCCTCGACACCGCGATGGCCCGCGCCCGGCATATCGCGATCATCGGCGGCGGGTTCATCGGCTGCGAGCTCGCCGCGACCGCCCGCGCCCGCGCACTGGCGGTCACGGTGATCGACATCAGCCCGACCCTGCTCACCCGCGCCCTGGGCGCCACCCTGGGCCAGGTGGTCACCGACCTGCACCGCGACGCCGGGGTGATGCTGCACCTGGGCGTCGGGGTGACCGGCTGGCAGGAGAACCCGGGCGGGGTGACGGTGGAGCTGGCCGACGGCCGCCACGTCCGCGCGGACCTCGCCGTCGTCGGGGTCGGCACCACGGCGCGCACCGACTGGCTGCACCCCACCGGCTGGGACCTCACCGACGGCATCCTGTGCGGGCCGACCACACACGTCCTGGACCCGCACGGTCGGCCGTCGGGCGCGATCGTCGCGGCGGGGGACGCCGCCCGCTGGCCCAACCTGCGCTTCGACCCCGCCCCCCGCCGGGTTGAGCACTGGATCAACGCCATCGAAATGGGCCAACACGCCGCCGACGCGCTCCTGGCCGGGCCCGCCCGGGCGCGGCCGTTCACCCCGATCCCCCGGTTCTGGTCACACCAGCACCACACCCGCATCCAAGCCCTCGGCCTGCCCGACCTCGGCACCCATATGAGCGTCCTGGCCGGCAGCATCGCCGCGCGGCGGTTCGTCGCCGGATTCGCCCGGCCCCCCGCCGAGGGAGCCCCGCCGATCCTGGTCGGGGCCATCGCGATCGACGCCCCCCGCGCCCTGCTCGCGCTGCGCGACCGGATCGGGAAACCCCTCCCCGACCACGACCACGCGGCGTGACCCGGTGAACCAGCACCCGCCGGGATCCGGCCGCGGCGGGCCGGTGATGACGGCGTGGCGGTTCGTGCTGGTGTTCGGCACGGTGAGCCTGCTGGCCGATGTCGTCTACGAGGGCGCCCGCTCGATCACCGGCCCTCTGCTGGCCTCTCTCGGCGCGTCCGCGGTGGTGGTCGGAGTGGTGACCGGGGCCGGTGAGGCCGCAGCGCTGGTGCTGCGCCTGGTGTCCGGCCCACTCGCCGACCGGACACGGCGGTTCTGGACGTTCACCATCGCCGGCTACGCCCTGACCGTCATCACCGTGCCGCTCCTCGGCCTGGCCGCCACGCTCGGGGTGGCGTCGGTGCTGGTCATCGCCGAACGGGTCGGGAAGGCGATCCGCAGCCCGGCCAAGGACACCCTGCTCTCCCACGCCACCGCTGTCACCGGGCGCGGCCGCGGGTTCGCCGTACACGAGGCCCTCGACCAGATCGGCGCCGTCCTGGGCCCGCTCACCGTCGCCGCGGTACTCATCGCCTCAGGCGGGAACTACACCCCAGCCCTGCTGGTCCTGGCCGCGCCCGGGGTCGCCGCGCTCGCCCTGCTGGCGTGGCTACGCGCCCGGGTGCCTGACCCCGCCGCCTACGAACCCCCCGCCGTGGCCGTCCCCGCGACGACCGCAGCGGGTGCCCCGGCAAGTCGGAACGGGCCGGGTGGGAGCCCGACCGAAGCAACCCGGCTGCCCCGCCAGTTCTGGATCTACGCCGGGTTCACCGCCGCCACCACACTGGGGTTCACCACGTTCGGGGTGCTGTCGTTCCACCTCGTCGAACGCGGCCTGCTCCCCGCCGCCGGGGTGCCGGTGCTCTACGCCGCCGCGATGGGCGTCGACGCCCTCCGACGCCACGGCGCCCACCCCGTCCGCGCCCACCCCGACCGCATCGGATGACCCTGCCGGTGCTCGCGGCCCCCACCGCGGACCGCAGGCCGTGGACCGGCCGGCGAGTGGGGGGAGTGGCCGATCGCAAGGACTCTCCCTACTACCTCGCCGCGCCTCGCAACGCTCCCGTTGACACCGTCAACGACCCCGCCGCGGTCGTCGAGCCCGCTTCGGCCACCCTCGCCGTCGACGTCCAGCCCATCGCGGCCGTCGCCCGCGATCGGCTCGCCAACACTCAGGCTGGGCACTGCCCCGCCTCGACCCCGCGCATTCCCGCCTTGAAGCGCAGGTCATACCCGGTCCTATCCTTTGGTAATCCCGCCGGAGACACCATGCAAATGGGAATCGCGCCGCCGCGGCCGCACTGTGGCCGCCGGCATGTCATCGACGCCGCTGGACACTGACTCGAGCCGTCAGCACAAGCGCATGACGTCGTGCCAGCGTCGCAGAACCTGTCCGAACCACCTCCGGGGGCACCGATCCGCGAAGCGGATCCGCTGGTCACAGTGGTTCGGCGGGTTTCAGAGCCAGGCTCCATTCACGTTGGTACTGGTCAGAGCGTCGCAGGTTCGCACCCACCCTGCTGCTTCCGGTTGTACCCGCGGAGACCGGAAAGTGCCCCCGCTTTGCTGCCGGCAGATCACGGCGCGCGCGTCGTGAGCTGGCGCAGGCACGCTGCCCGGAGAAGGTGCTGTTGGTGGACGAGGACCACTGCTCAAGACAGGAGACGGGGGCACTCTGGCAGACGGGCCGTCGCCGGGTCTCCGCTCGCAGCGGTTCGTGAGCAGAAGGACGGCTCGATCGGCACCTCGCCCACCCCGGTCGAGGCGGTCGCCGGCTTGTCCGCGCTCAACGTCGACCCCGAGGCCGCCGCCGCGGCCTACCGAGAACGGGTGATCGGCCCCTACCGCGGTGTGCTGCCCGACAGTGCCGTGGCCCGGGTGGAGGAGCAGCTCTCCGGAGCGTGCACCGTGGAGATCGCCGCGTTCGACGAGTTCACCGCCCTGCTCACCGACCCCGAGATCACCGCCGCGTTCGATCACGTCGTGTTCGACACCGCACCCACCGGGCACACCCTGCGCCTGCTGGCGCTGCCGGCCGCATGGTCGACGTTCATCGGCGACGGCACCGGCACCTCCTGCCTCGGGCCGCTGTCCGGGATGGCCACCCAGCAGACCCGCTACAGCCAGGCCGTCGCCGCCCTCACCGACGCCACGTCCACCACACTCGTCCTCGTCGCACGGCCGGACACCGCCTCACTGGCCGAAGCACAGCGCGCCGGCACCGAGCTGCGCGCGATCGGTCTCACCCACCAGCGGCTCGTCGTGAACGGCCTGTTCACCGCCCAAGACACCGACGACGACCTGGCCACCGCCTTGCACAACCAAGCCCGCGACGCCCTGGCCGAGATGCCCGCCTCGCTGGCCGCACTGGACCGCACCACCGTGCCACTGCGCACCACAAGCCCCGTCGGCATCGACGAGCTGCGCAACCTGGCCGCCGACACCACAGCCGACGTGGTCGATGTGTCCGGGCCGCCCGAACCACTCAACTCCACCCCGTTCGAAGCCCTGATCGACAGGATCGCTGCTGCCGGCACCGGTCTCGTGCTGACCATGGGCAAGGGTGGGGTCGGCAAGACCACCGTCGCGAGCGCGGTCGCCGTAGCGCTGGCCGGGCGCGGGCACCCGGTGCACCTGACCACCACCGACCCGGCCGCCCACGTCACCAACGTCGTCGGAACCGACGTGCCCGGGCTGCGGATCTCCCGGATCGACCCGATCGCCGAGACCGCCGCCTACACCGCCGACGTCCTCGCCACCACCGGCGCCGACCTCGACGACGGCGGCCGCGCCGTGCTCGCCGAGGACCTGGCCTCGCCGTGCACCGAGGAAATCGCTGTCTTCCATGCCTTCGCCCGCACCGTCGCGCAGGCCCAGGGCTCCTTCGTCGTGGTCGACACCGCCCCGACCGGACACACCCTGCTCCTGCTCGACGCCGCCCGCAGCTACCACCACGAACTCGCCCGCCAGTCCGGACAGCTGCCCGACCACGTCCTGCACCTGCTCGACCGGCTCCGCGACCCCGACCGCACCCACGTCCTGCTGATGGCGCTACCCGAGGCCACTCCGGTGCACGAGGCCGCGCACCTGCAGACCGACCTCGCCCGCAGCGACATCACCCCCACCGCCTGGATCCTCAACCAGAGCCTCGCCGCCGCCGCACCCACCGACCCGGTACTCGCCGCCCGCGTCGCCGGGGAACACCGCTACCTCGCCGAGGCCGCCACCCTCACCGACCGACTCGTCGTCCTCCCCCGCGTCGCCGAGGCACCCACCGGCGCAGCCCGGCTCCACGCCCTCACCGCCGCCACCCTCACCGCCTGAACCGGGAGAACCCGTTGTGAGCGCCAAGCCCTCCGTCCTCTTCGTCTGCGTCAAGAACGGCGGCAAGTCCCAGATGGCCGCCGGGCTGATGCGCCACGCCGCCGGCGACACCGTCGACATCGCCTCGGCGGGCACCGCACCGGGCAGCGCGGTGAATGCGCTCTCGGCCCAGTCCCTCCTCGAACTGGGCGTGGACATCACAGCTCAGACCCCCCAGGCGCTCACGGCCGAGATGGTCGATGCGGCCGACCTCGTCGTCACCCTCGGCCGGGACGCCCACGTCGAACCCGTCGAGCGCACCCGATTCGAGAACTGGGACACCGACGAACCCTCCGAACGCGGCATCGACGGCATCGAACGCATACGCCTGGTCCGCGACGAAATAGCCGCCCGCATCGACGACCTAGTCACGCGACTGGTGGGTCGCTGAGCCTGGCTCAGCCGGCATAACGGCTCGACGGCTACGGCAGGACCGGTAAATGCGCCGCCACAGCGCGTGGACGTCTCCACCGAGTCGATCCACCGTCACGAACTCCACGTGCGATCGGCGCAGATGGGAACCAGCGCCGCCGCCGTCGGTCGGTGGCAGCCGGGGTCTCATGTCCGACGCCGCTGGACACTGACTTGAGTCGTGACCACAAGCGCATGGCGTCGGGTCAGCGTCGCAGAACCTGTCCGAACCACCCCGGGGGCACTCCTCCTGACCAGCGCGAATCGGCCCCCTAGCTGCTGAAACAGGTGGGGGGCCGATCTTGTTGTGTCCGGCGCTGTCCGGCCATCGTCGGCCGATTCCGGGCGTCTGTGCCGAGGGCGTGCCGAAGTTCGGCACACCTTGGCCTACAGGGGACCTTCGCCGACCGCCGAGTTCCACGTACACGCTTCGAGCGGCATCTGTCGCTGAGAGTGCGCAGATCGCTACCTTGTGATGGTAACTCCGGATCAGGCGTTCGCCCTCACCCTCGCCCTCGTTGCAGGCCTCGTGAATTCATGGCGATCTTGACTTTCTCGTGTCGTGACAGAGGAAAAATGCCCCTGAACTGGGAGAATGCGTGTGTCTAGGACGCAGGCTACCGAGTTCGAGGAGCACTTTTCAGGTGGAGCTGAACGCGTGGTCGGACGATCTGACCGTGGAAGTCGGCGGGCACGGTGTCGTGTCGCACGCCGGGTCTGCGGTGCTGCGGCTACTCGCCGACCAGACCGGGCTGACCGCGGCGCTGTCCAAGGCCCTGGCCCGGCGCGGGTTCACCCCGGTACATGACCGCGGCCGGGTCCTGTCCGACCTGGCCACCCTGCGCGACCAGCCCGAGCTCTACGGGTCGGTCGCCTCCGATCCGACCGCTGTGGCGGGCGCTGGAGGAGATCGGCCCCGACCAACGGGCCCGGATCGCCACCGCCCGAGCGAGGATCCGCCGCCAGGTGTGGGCACTGATCGCGGCCCGCCACGGCGCGATCCCGCCCTCGCGGGTAGCCGACGGGGATCTGGGGAAGACGATCGTGATCCGGATGGACGCCACGATCCAGATCGCACACTCGGACAAACAGGGCGCAGCGGGCACGTTCAAGGGCACCTACGGCCATCACCCGCTCACGGCGTGGTGCGACAACACCGACGAGCCCCGGCTCTTCATGAGGTGCCCGGCGTGTCGAGGCCCGGATAGGCGAAAGTGCCCCGCTACCAGGGGAAACTGTGATTGCTGAAGTCGCAGATCCACGGGTAGAGGAGCACTTTCGAGGTGCAGGCTACAACGACCCGTCCGAAGATCACCGTAACCGCTGACGGCGAGGGTGTGGTGTCGCACGCGGGGTCGCGGCTGCTCGCCGACGTCGCGGACCGGACCACGCTGACCGCGCGGCTGCGCGAGGCACTGGTCGCGCTACGCAAGCCCCGGGCCCGCCATGATCCGGGTCGGGTGCTGGTGGACATGGCCGTGGCGGTCGCCGACGGGACCACGACGATCTCCGACGTCGCGGTGTTGGCTGATCAGGCCGCCCTGTTCGGGTTGGTGGCGTCGGACTCGACGTGCTGGCGGCTACTGGACCAGCTCGACGACGCGAGGTTGGGTGCGGTCTCCGCGCGGGCCGCGGCACGGGAGGTCGTGTGGGCGCAGCGCGCTGAACTGTCCGGGGCACCGTTCCCGCCGGCTCGTGCGGCCGGCCGCGTCCTGCCGGGGTTGGTGATCGACCTGGACGCCTCGATCGTGATCTGTCACAGCGAGAAGGAACAGGCCGCTGCCACGTTCAAGAAGACGTTCGGCTATCACCCGTTGCTGGCGTTCTGCGACAACACCGGCGAGTTTCCTCGCCACCCGACTGCGCAAGGGCAACGCGGGCAGCAACACCGCCGCCGACCACGTCACCGTCCTCGCCGCCGCCCTGGCGCAGCTGCCCGACGCCCATCGGCACGGCACCCCGGTCTTGGTCCGCGCTGACGGCGCCGGCTGCACCCGGGAGTTCCTCGCGCACATCCGCCAACTTCGCGACCAGGCAGTGAGCTGCGAGTTCTCGGTTGGTTGGGCGATCACTGAGCGGGAACGAACAGCGATCACCGCCATTCCCAAGAAGGTGTGGGCGGACGCGGTCGACGCTGATGGCGGGCACCGTGACGGCGCCGGGCTGGCCGAGATCACCGGTGTCCTCCCGCCGCGGGCGCTGACCGGGTATCCGGCCGGGATGCGGGTGATCGTGCGCCGGGAACGCCCGCACCCCGGCGCGCAGCTCGACGCGTTCGAGGAACGCGACGGATGGCGCTACACCGCATTCGCCACCGACACCGCGCTTGGCCAACACGCCCAGCTCGACGCCCGGCACCGAGCACCTGCTCCTGCACGGCCACCTCACCAGGGCGGAGCCGAAGACGCTGCGCTACCGGCTGCTCCACGTCGCCGCCAGGCTCACCCGTGGACAGCGCCGGTGCTGGCTACGCATCCAACGCACCTGGCCCTGGGCGCAGGAGCTGGCCGCGGCGTTCGCCCGGCTGGCGGTACTGCCCGTCCCGGCTGGTTGACCCTCGAAGCCCGACACGACGAGCGGCGGGAGCCACCGGCAGAACAGCACGCCGGCCACCTCGCCATGCCCGGCATCCTGGACAGCCCCCAACAAAGATCAACTCACGATTCCAAGATCAGTCAGCTACTTCGCGAATCACCGGGGCTAGTTGCTCCCACCTGTGAGGTTCTGCCAACCCGACTGCGCCGCCGCCCAGCCCTGCGCGACCGTGTTCTGCACGTTCCGGCCGAACTCGCTCGCCGTCTCCTGCACCTGCTGGACGAAGGATCCGGCCGTGTCCTGGCCGGCCGCGGCCGTCTCCTGACGCGCCGGCTCCTCCACCGACCGCCGCACCGGCTCGGCCGCGGCCGGCGGGTCCGATGCACCTCCACCCGTGGCCGCAGTGCGTTCCTGCGGGGCCGCCGCGGCCCCGGGGGACGCCTCGACCGTTCCGCTCGCGCCGGCGTACCCGGACCCCGACCCGGACTCGGACCGAGCCGGCTGCAGGTTCCCGACGAAGTTCGTCCGGATGCCGAGCTCCTCCCGGTTGTACCGATTGGCCGCCGCCGACCCCTCCGGCGTGCCGTCACCCACCCGCAAGGAACCCGCCCCGGCGAGCGACGGCACGACGCCCAACGCCTCCCGCACCTGCCGTTCCACCTGCCCCGCTCCCTCGACCACCCGGTCCCACGCCCCCTGCCCCGGCGGAGGCACCACCGCACCCAACGCGCCCACACCCAGCACCCCGGACCCGCCGGTCAACGATCCGCTCGCCCCCAGGATCCTGGGAACCAGAGCCGGCGCCGCCGCCGCGACCGCCACCGCCGCACCCGTCCGCGGATCCAGGTACTGCCCCGTGTTCACCCGGGCCGGTGGGGTGCCCCGCTCCGCCGACACCAGCGCACCCGACTCGTCGTACACCCCCACGTAGCTCGACGGGGTGAACGGCACACCCCCCGCGGCCCGGTACGACCCGTCCGACGACCGCGTCATCGACACCGGACCCATCAGGAAGTCCCACACCGGCTGCGGGATCCATCCCTGCGACGGCTCGACCGCAGCCGACACCGGACCCCCGCCGGACACCGGCTGCGGGACCGGTCCCCGCGACGGCTCGACCCCCCTCGACACCGGGCCGCCAACCAACACCGGGCTGCCGGACACCGGGCTGCCGGACCCGAACGGTGTCGACGACGCGCGGGCGGCCGGGATGCCCGGCCCCGCGGCCACGACCGACCCGGTGTCCTCCCCGAGGCGCGGCTCGACGACGGCGTCGCGCAGGACACCGGCGTTGTCCGCGACCCCGTCCCGGTCCACGTCCCGCAGCGTCGTCGGGTCGATGCACCCGTCGGGGGTCCCACTTCCGCACAGGGCGTACTGCGAACCGGGTCGCAACGCCGGTGCCCGCGTCGCCGCCGCCTGTCCCGGGAGCGGCTCCTCCGTGACCACCACGCGGGACACCGCCAGCGGCGGAGCGCTCGGCGGGGTCCGCGGCGGGACCGCCTTCTCGCCCAGGTGGCACACCAACTGGGCCATGAGACCCACGGCCCAGTTGTCGTCGGTGCAGGTCTGCGCCAGCGCCTCGGCCATCGGCCCGAGAGTCACCCCCTTCGGCGGGTCGGTGATCACGTTCGCCACGGCCGCCTGACCGGCGAGTATCGCGCAGGTGTCCCACAACGGTTTCCGGATCGCCAGCATGACCGGTACGCAGATGCCACCGCCGACCGCGCCCGCGTCGACCGCGAGGTTGGCCCAGTAGTTCTTGTCGATCCCCCGCAGCCCGGGAACGTCGGACTGCCCCGCGGCGTGCAGGGCCGCCCGCGCTCCGAGCTTGGCGAACGGCACGCCGAAGTTCAGGCCGACGAAGGCCCGGTTGGACAGTGGCGAGTCGAACCGGAAGTCGGGCCTGGTGGTCAGGTCCAGGCCGCGCAGCAGCCGGGGGTCCCCGGTCTGCAGGTACCGCATGAGGCGGTCGGACCGCTGACCGGTGACGAGCGCGTTGGCCGCGGGGTTGAGGACGCGGCGCGAGAACTCCTGGCTGCCGACCGCGACAGCCGACCCGATGGTCCCCTTGGCGAGCACGTCCGCGAGCGGGTCCTCCATGATCGTCTGGTTGTTGATGCCGAGCAGCGCCAGGTCCCGGAAGACGCTCAAGCCCTGGCTCGGCAGCTGCATCCGCAGGGCGGCGGGGAACGGCAGACTGCGCCCGGCGGCCGCCGCGTTCTGCTGGTTGATCCGCGAGTAGACGTAGCTGGACCCGACGGCCCCGAGCCCGGTGAACACGACGGTGTCCGCCGTCGGCGTCCACGCCTCGGCGTTGAACACGTTGAAGTCCGGGCCGACCCGCGCGAAGTCGGCCAACCAGTCGCTGCCCGGCGCCGAGCCCGGGGCGGCCGGCGACGCACCCGTGCCGGACGGAACACCTCCCGGGGTCCGCCCGGCTTCGTCGACCCGGGATGGCGTCGCCGGGACGGCCGCGGTCGACCCGCCGTCGGTGGGAGGGTGGGTCCGTCCCGTTCCCGTGCCTGAGGCCCCTCCCCTGGGCGGACCCGGCACGGCGACCGGGGACCTCGCCTCCGGTCCGGACGACGGCGCGACACCCGGTCCGGCCGTCGCCGGAACGCTCAACCGGGACACCGGGGTCCGGGAGTTGATCCGCCCGGTGTCGTTCGTACCCAGGCGGTAGACCGCAGCCGTGCCGCCGGTCGGGTTGAACCCGACCCGCTCGTCCGACAGCTCCGGGATGAACACCCTTCCCGAGCGGGTCACCGTGGGCTGCACCGACACGTACCGGTCCCCCGTCCGCGGATCCCACAGCGTCACCAGCGAACCGGTCGTGTCGCGCGGATCCCCGGTGCC
>JAYSXW010000227.1:0-13437 GCA_043716935.1 Pseudonocardia sp. | reverse complement strand
CCGCGACCGCGTCCGGGGACGGCGGCACGGCGTAGAGCACGCCGTCGCCCCGCCGGACTCCGCCCGCGCGTAGCCGGTCCCGGACCTGCGACGTCCGCGCGCCCAGCTCACGGTAGGTGACGGTCTGGCCGCGGGCACCGATCACCGCGGGGGCGGCGGGTGTGCGGGCGCACGCGGCGAGCACCTCACCGACCACATCCGTCCGCGGCCCCCCGGCGTCGAGCCCGGGACGTCGAGCCACCGGTCGTGGGTGCGGAACCTGCAGGGCCCGGAACCCGGCGGCTGGTCCGGCCGCCGGCATCCCCTCCCACCCGCGCGTCGATCTGGCGGGATCGCCGAGCGGCGTGCCCGGCGCGGTCCTGCACCGCTCGGGGGACGGAGCTACCGCAAGGTGGTCGTCACCGACCCCGATGACGCTCACCGGGCCGTTCGACGTCACGATCGAGATGGCCGCGCTGATCTGTCGGCCGGGGTCAGGGCGCCGGGGTCACGGCTCAGCCGTAGCTGACCGTGTCCCCGTCGTCGGACTCGTTCTTCGCGAGCCGGCGGGTGAGGAACAGCAGCTCCAGGGCCAGCTCCGCGGCGCTGGCCATCCGCCCGGGGTGCTCGGTGCCGGCAGCGTCGAGTCGCTTGGCGATCTCGGTGAGGGCATCCACGGGCGGCAGCGCGGCGACGACCTCGGCGGCCGGCACCCGCTCCCCCGTGCGCACCGGGTTCCGGCCGACGGCCTCGGCCAGCTGGTCGAGGTCGATGCCACGCAGCCGCGCCCGTGCGGTGTCGGCGGTGGCGCGGCGCAGCAGGTGCTCGAGGTGCTCGTTCTCGCGGCCCTCCTCGCCGGAGGCGAACTCCAGCTTCCCGCGCAGCGCCGCGGGCACCGATTCGAGATCGACGGGCCGGGCGACCGCGCCGTCCTCGCCGGTGATGGCGGCCCGGCGCAGCGCGGCCGCCGCGACGGTCTCGGCGGCGGCCACCGCGAACCGCGCCGACACGCCGGAGCCCTGGTCGATGGCGCTGGACTCGCGCAGCGCCCGGGTGAACCGGGCGATGACCTCGAGCAGGTGCGCCGGCACGTCGACGCCCAGCAGCCCGGCCTCCTGCTCGACGACGGCGATCTCGTCGGACAGCTCCAACGGGTAGTGCGTGCGGACCTCGGCGCCGAAGCGATCCTTGAGCGGGGTGATGATCCGGCCGCGGTTGGTGTAGTCCTCCGGGTTGGCCGAAGCCACCATCAGCACGTCGAGGGGCAGGCGCAGCGTGTAGCCGCGGACCTGGATGTCGCGCTCCTCCATGACGTTGAGCAGCGACACCTGGATGCGCTCGGCGAGGTCGGGCAGCTCGTTGATCGCGACGATGCCGCGGTGGGCGCGCGGCACGAGCCCGTAGTGGATGGTCTCCGGGTCGCCCAGTGAGCGGCCCTCGGCGACCTTCACCGGGTCGACGTCGCCGATGAGATCCGCCACGGCGGTGTCGGGCGTCGCGAGCTTCTCGGTGTAGCGGTCGTCGCGGTGGCGCCACGCGACGGGCAGCTCGTCGCCCAGCTCCGCCGCCCGGCGGCGGGCGGCCGGGGTGATCGGGGCGTAGGGATGCTCACCGAGCTCCGCCCCCTCGATGACGGGCGTCCACTCGTCGAGCAGGCCGACGATCGAGCGCAGCAGCCGGGTCTTGCCCTGGCCGCGCTCGCCGAGCAGCACGACGTCGTGCCCGGCGATCAGGGCGCGTTCCAGCCGGGGCAGCACGGTGGATTCGAACCCGACGATGCCGGGCCACGGGTTGCGGCCCTCACGCAGGGTGGTGAGGAGGTTCTCGCGGATCTCGTCCTTGACGCCGCGCATCTCGTGGCCGGAGGCACGCAGGGCGCCCAGGGTGCGGGGAAGATCATGAGGCACGGCATTCACGCTACGCCCGCACGTCGGGCTCGGCGCGGCACGCCGCAGTCGGCGACCGGAACGTAGCGTGACCTCCTCCGGAGGATGCGCCGTCCGAATCGGTGACCGTGCAGGCCCCTAGCCTTCCGGAGGTCCCTGGAACCGGGTCGGCTCAGCCGAACAGCACCGCCGCTGCCGGTGCGGCGACCAGGGCGAGCGCGGAGACGCGCACCAACGCCCGGATGGCGGTGGGAAGCGGCGCGGGGGGCGCGACGATGCGGTGCAACCGCCGGTCGAACGCCGCGGTGAACGAACTGAGCGCCGCGGCGGGAGCAGTGCCGCCCATCGACTCCAGCGCCGCGGTGAGCTGCTCGGGTGCGGTCGCCGACGCGGCCACGTCGTCGGCCCGCATCTCGATCAGCGTGGCGACGGCGAGCTGAGCGCAGACCATGCCCCGCACGAACGGGGCCGTGGCCCCCCACGCCACGAACGGCAGGACCACCAGGTCGTGACGCTCGCGCAGGTGGGCGCGCTCGTGCGCGAGCACCGCGCGGATCCCGGGGCCGTCCAGCGCGTCGAGCACCCCGGCCGACACCACCAGCCGCGACCGCAGCCCCGGCAGGCAGTAGGCGACGGGCACGGGATGGTCGAGCACGTGGGCGCCGGGGGCGGCGGGCCACGGGGTGGCGAGCAGGTCGAGTAGGTCACGGTGCCGGCGCCGGGCGCTCAGCGTGCGCACGGTGACCGCCACGAGCACCCCGATCAGGCGCAGCGCGAGCGCCAGCGCCGCGAGCAACGCCACCAGGTGGACGGCGCCCAGCTCCGCGGGGAGCCGGCCGTGGAAGAGGTCGTCGAGCGCTGTGGGCACCGCGGCGGGAACCGGCCGCCCGACCGGACCGAGGCCGTAGACCAGCCCGGAGCCGAGCAGCGAGATGCCACCACCGAGCCCGATCGCCTGCCACACGAGCAGCGCCCCGACCGGGTCGCGGGCCGGCCAGTGCGCGCGGGCGAGGGACCGGCTGATCGGTTCGGCGAGCAGCACCCCGAGCACCAGCAGACCGAGCGCCGTCCAGTCCATGCCGGATCGGACGGGGTCAGCCGAGCAGGTCGCGGAGCGCGGCCCGCTCGTCGGCGGGCATCGATCCGAGGAAGCGGGCCAGCGCCGCGCCGCGGTCGGGGGCGGCGTCAAGGGCGTCGAGCATCAGTTCCGCGACGTGGTCCTCCCGACTCGCGACCGAGCGGTAGCGATGGGCCCGGCCCGCCCGTTCCCGGGTGACGAGGCCCTTGCGCTCGAGCCGGCCCAGCACGGTGAGGACGGTGGTGGCGGCGAGCTCGCGATAGCCGAGGGCGTCCTGAACGTCACGCGCCGTGACCGGCGTCCTGGCCGACCACAACGTCTCCATCACGGCACGTTCCAGTTCACCGAGCGTGGTCACTAGGGCATTCTACACCGGGTAGAACTCTAGGGCCACCGTCATCGGACGTGGACCCCGGCGCCGACGCCGAGAAGGCCGAACCACGCGTCCGTGACCGACACGTCGACCACCCGAGCGCTCCTCCCACGGCGCCACCCGATCGGCGACGATCACGAGGAGGCCTGGTCGTGCACCGGCCGGTCGAGGCGACACGCGCCCGGGTGGGACAGGCCCTACGCTGCGCGGGCCACTGAACGGGAGGGCACGATGGCCGAAGCCGGCGGTCTGCGGATGGGGACGACCGCGGGCAGGTGGGTGTTGTTCACCACCGTCCTCGGATCGGGCACAGTCATGATCGACGGGACGGTCGTCAACGTCGCGCTGGATCGCATCGGCCGCGATCTGGGCGCGGGGTTCGGCGACCTGCAGTGGACCGTCAACGCCTACACGCTCACGCTCGCATCGCTGATCCTGCTGGGCGGCTCGCTGGGCGACCACCTGGGCCGGCGGCGGGTGTTCCTGATCGGCGTCGTGTGGTTCGCGCTGGCGTCGCTGGTGTGCGGGCTCGCGCCCAACATCCAGGTCCTCATCGCCGCCCGGGCGTTGCAGGGCGTCGGCGGCGCACTGCTGACGCCGGGCAGCCTGGCGTTGATCTCCGCGTCGTTCCACGGTCCGGACCGCGCCGCCGCGGTAGGCGCGTGGTCGGGGCTGGGCGGAATCGCCGGGGCGATCGGCCCGTTCCTGGGCGGCTTCCTCGTCGAGTGGAGCTGGCGGGCGGTGTTCCTGATCAACCTGCCGCTGGCCGCGGTGATCGTCGCGGTCGCGCTGCGGCACGTGCCCGAGAGCCGCGATGTCGAATCGGCGCCGGGCCTCGACGTGACCGGCACGGTGCTCGCCGTCCTCGGGTTGGGCGGGCTGACCTACGGGCTCACCGGCCTCGGCGCGCGGGGCCCGACGGCCGACCTGGTGGTGGCGCTGGTCGTCGGCGTCGTTGCACTGGTCGCGTTCGTGCTGGTGGAACGGCGCTCAACGCACCCACTGGTGCCACCGTCGCTGTTCTCCGACCGCACGTTCAGCGCCGCCAATGCCGTCACGTTGCTGATCTACGCAGCTCTGGGCGTCGTGTTCCTGCTGCTCGTGCTGCAGCTGCAGACGGTGGCGGGGTTCAGCCCGCTCGCGGCCGGTACGGCGCTGCTGCCGGTCACGGCCGTGATGCTGGTGTTCTCCGCGCGGGCCGGGGCGCTCGCGGGCCGGATCGGGCCGCGGCTGCCGTTGACGATCGGACCGCTCGTCGCCGCGGGCGGCCTGCTGCTGATGACGCGGGTCGACGCCACCACGTCCTGGGCTCTGGACGTGCTGCCCGCCGTGCTGGTGTTCGGCGCCGGGCTGGCCCTGACCGTCGCGCCGCTGACCGCCACCGTCCTCGATGCCGCACCCGACCGGTTCGCCGGTTCCGCGTCGGGGGTGAACAACGCCGTGGCCCGCGCGGCCGGGCTGCTCGCCGTGGCCGTCATCCCCGGACTGGCCGGGATCAGCGGCACCGACTACACCGACCCCGCCGCGTTCGACGCCGGGTTCCGCACGGCGATGATGATCGGCGCCGGCCTGCTCGCCGCGGCCGCGGTGCTGGCATTCACCCTGATCCGCCGCGGCGGGCCCGCCCCAACGGAGGACGGCACAGCGGACGACGGCACAGCGGAGGACGGCACAGCGGACGACGCCACAGCGGACGCCCAGGACCGCGTGCGGATCGAGGAGTGCTTCCAGTGCGGCGTCACGGGCCCGCAGGTCCACCCGACCCGATGACGACGCCGTCGCACGGTCAGGCCCGGAACGGATGGACCCCTACCGGCGGCTCGGGCGTCAGGCCGCCTGCGTACCGCCAGATGCCGCACTGACCCGGTTCGACCCTCATGCTCGGCCTCCTCGACGCCGTTGCGGCGCGCGCGGGTGTCGGTGGGCCCGCATAGGGTCGAGGGCGTGAGTGATCTGACGTCCCGGGCCGCGCCCCTGCGCATGCGGCCGCGGGTGCTGGTGCCCGCCGATCCACGCCGGCCCCTGGAGGTGCCCGAGGACACGGAGGCCGTGATCGTCGGCGGCGGGATCGCCGGAGTGAGCGCGGCCGTGGTGCTCGCCGAGCGTGGCGTGGCCGTTACCCTGCTCGAGGCCGCGCCCACCCTCGGTGGGCGGCTCGGGGCCTGGCCACATACCCTGCCGGACGGCACCGAGCAGGTGGTGGAACACGGGTTCCACGCATTCTTCCGGCACTACTACACGTGGCGGTCGATCCTACGGCGGATCGATCCGGAGCTGTCGTTCCTGCGGTCGGTCGGCGGCTACCCGGTGATCTCGCGGGAGTGGCCACCGGAGGACCTCACCGGCCTGCCGGCCGCCCCGCCGCTCAATCTGCTGGCCCTGTTCGCCCGCTCCCCCAGCCTCGGGCTCGGCGACATCTCGGGCTCCGATCGGGATCTGGCCGCGGGGCTGCTCGCCTACGACCGGGACACCACCACGGCCGACTTCGACGCGATGCCGGCCGCGGAGTTCCTCGCCGGGCTCGGCTTCTCCGACCGGGCCCGGGCGATGCTGTTCGAGGCGTTCGCCCGCTCGTTCTTCGCCGACCCGGGCGCGCTCTCGGCGGGCGAGCTGGTGGCGATGTTCCACTACTACTTCCTCGGCAATCCCGAGGGCATCGGCTTCGACGCACCCGACACCGACTACCTGACCTGCATCTGGGCGCCGTTCGCGGCGTATCTGGAAAAGCAGGGCGCTCAGGTGCGCATGGCCACGGCGGCCCGCTCGCTCGCTCCGGCCTCCGGTCACGGCTGGCGCGTCGAGCTGTCGGACGGCGCACCGCTCACCACCCGCCACCTCGTGCTCGCCACCGAACCCGGCGCGCTGCGAGCACTGCTCGACGCCTCCCCCGAGGCGGCCGCCGCAGCACCCCGGCTCGCGGAGAAGGCCGCCGCGCTGGCCGTCGCTCCGCCGTTCGCCGTCACCCGGCTGTGGCTCGACCGGGACGTCGCTGCCGACCGCCCGACGTTCAACGCCGTGAGCCGGGAGCCCACGCTCGACTCGGTCACCATCTACTCCCGGCTGGAGCGCCCCTCGGCCGAGTGGGCGGCCCGCACCGGCGGGTCGGTCGTAGAGCTGCACTCCTATGCGTGCTCCGCGCCCGACGTCGACACGGCCACGGCTCGGATGCGGGCCGAGCTGGCCGCGCTGTGGCCCGAGACGGCCGATGCCGGGGTCGTCCATCGGCAGCAGCGGCTGGAGGCCACGGCACCCACGTTCCCGCCCGGCGCCGCCGGAACCCGCCCGACCGTGAGCGGCGACGCGCGCGGGGTTCGGGTCGCCGGCGACTACGTCGACACGCCCTACCTGTTCGGCCTCATGGAACGGGCGTCGGCCACCGGGGTACTGGCGGCCAACGACGTGCTGGCCGAGGTCGGGGCCGGGCCGGAGGAGATCCGCGGGGTGCCCCAGCGGGGCCTGCTCGCGGGGTTGCTGCCGCGTCGGGGCCGGTGAGACCTGTGGCAACCCCTCGGTCGAGTTCGCTGCCCAGGCAGGTTCCGATCTGCCGCATACCCGACCGATGAATTCCGCCGCGATGCGTTGTCTCCCGGTCGGGACGTCTTCTTCCGGGCCCCGGCCGTACCACCCATTCTGCGATCGTCGGCACGGGATGGGTCCGGGACTGCGTCGCGCTGGGCGCCGCTGACCGAGGTGGGGCAAATCTTCCGAATGGGCAGGTGGCCGAACTGGCGGCGCCGACGTCTCGGGCCTGACGCCCGGCATCGACAAACCACCGACGACACCGATCTGCCGAGGGTGGAGCGGTGGCACCAGGTCGACCTCACGGCGCCGCGCCCCGGGGCGTCTCCGGCGCGGACCGGTGGCACCCTGTCCTCATGGCGGGGGACGAGGTGCTGATCGTCGGAGCCGGACCCACCGGGCTCGTGACGGCACTGCTGCTGGCCCGGCTCGGGGTCGCGAGCACCGTCGTCGAACGCTCTCGGGGGCCGGCTGCGCTCCCCCGCGCGGTGCACCTCGACGACGAGGGACGACGCATCCTGCAGCGCGTCGGGATCGCGGAGGAGTTCGCGCGGATCAGCCGACCCGCCGCCGGGCTGCGGCTGCTCGACGCCCGCCTGCGCCCCTTCGCCACATTCCCCCGCGACGGCCCGGGGCTGCACGGCCATCCGCGCTCCACCCTGTTCGACCAGCCGGCCCTCGAACGGCTGCTGCGGACCGCCGTCGCGGCACGGCCCGAGGTGACGTTGCGGAACGGCACCGAGGTGGTCGACCTCGACCGGTCCGGGCTCGTCACCGTGTCGGACGGCCGCACGACGCACGAGCAGGTCCGGCCCCCCCTCGTCCTGGGCTGCGACGGGGCGGCGAGCACTGTACGACGGGCTGTGGGTGTCGGCTGGCGGGAGCTGGGCGCTGCGCAGCGCTGGTTCGTCGTCGACGCCCGGGTCGAGCTCCTCCGCGAGGATCGCGCATGGGGCGGAGTGGACCAGGTGTGCGATCCGCGGCGGGCCGCCACCTCGATGGCACTGCCGGGCGGACGGCACCGCTGGGAGTTCCGCATGCGCCCCGGCGAGTCGGCCGAGCAGCTGCGCATCGCACTGCCGGCTCTGGTCGCGCGCTGGGGCGTGCGGGATCTCGACGTTCTGCGGGCATCCGAGTACACGTTCCGGGCGCGGGTGGCGTTCCGGTGGCGGGTCGGGGCGGTGCTGCTGATGGGCGACGCCGCCCACCAGACCCCGCCGTTCATCGGGCAGGGCCTCGGCGCCGGCCTGCGCGATGCCCACAACCTGGCCTGGAAGGTCGCGGCCGTGCTGGCCGGATCGGCCGACGACACGCTGCTCGACAGCTACGCCGCCGAACGTGCACCGCACGTCATCGCCCAGATCCGCGGCGCGGTCCGGGTCGGGCGCGCGATGACCGGTGGCGGCGGGGTCGCGGCCGCGCTCCGCAGGCCGGTGGCCGGGCTGCTTCTGCGGGTGCCCGCCGTGCGCGAGCGGGCCGCCCGCGACCTCCTGCCCCGCTGCCCACCCGGCCCCACCGTCGACCGTCACGCCCTGGCCGGTAGGCCCTGTCCGCAGCCGACCGTCGAGCACGACGGCCGGCGGACGCCACTGGACGAGATGCTCGGCGACGGGTGGGCTCTGGTGACGATCGGGGACCCACCGTCCGCCCTGGCGGAGAGGGCACGACGGCACTGCGCGCGGGTCGTGGCCGTCCCGGAGCTGTCCCCGTGGCTGGGCGAGGGCCGTGCGACGGCGGCTCTGCTCAGGCCCGACCGGGTGGTGGCCGCCGCCGCCTGACGCTCAGGTCCCGCGTAGCAGCGTCGCGTAGAGCGTCAGACCCGGCCCGAACGCCATCGCGACGGCCGCGCGGCCCGGACGCGGCCGCCCCTGGGCGCGCAGTGCATCGAGCACCATCAGCACCGTCGCCGACGAGCAGTTGCCGTACTGCGCCAGTACGGCCCGCGAGACGTCGAGCGCGTCGGCGGGCAGGACCAGCTGCTCGGCGACGACGTCGAGGATCCGGGGTCCGCCCGGGTGCACCGCCCACGCGTCGACATCGGCGATGGTCAGGCCGTGGCGTGCCAGCAGCCCGGTGATCATGCTCCGGACGTGTCGGGCCAGGACGGCGGGCACCCGCGGGGACAGGCCCATCCGGAATCCGGTGTCGGTGATGTCCCAGGTCATGAGGTCGGCGGTGGCGGGATCGGTGAGGGCGGCGGTGTCGATCACCTCGAGCGCGCCCGGAACGGGTTCGGGCATCACCACCACCGCGGCGGCGGCGTCGCCGAACAGGGCGTGGGCGACGATCTGGTCGCGCTCGTAGGGCGGCGGTTGCAGGTGCAGCGAGGTCAGCTCCAGGCACAGCATCACGCCCGGACGGCCGCGCGCGAGGACGTGATCGGCCACCGCCCCGAGCCCGGGCAGGGCGGCGTAGCAGCCCATGTGGCCGACGAGCAGCCGCCGCACGTCGGGGGCCATGCCCAGGTCGGCGGCCACCCGGATGTCGAGGCCCGGTGTGGCGTAGCCGGTGCAGGACACCACGGTCAGGAGCGCGGCTTCGTCAGCGGGCAGCCCGGCCTCGGCGAGGGCGGCACCGACGGCCTCCTTGCCCAGGGCCGGAGCCTCGGCGACGTAACGACGCATCCGGTCGCCGGTGGACCAGGACGAGACGTCGTCCACGGTCGGGTCGACCACCGCGTGCCGAGTGCGCACCCCGCATCCGCGGAACAGTCTCTCGGCGACCCGGTCGCCGTCGGCGTGTCGGGCGAAGAAGCCCTGCCACATCGCGGCCTGCTCCACAGCGGCGCCGGGGAACGCCGCGCCGAAACCGCGGATGTATGTGGATGCGCTCATGGAGAAGACCTTCCACCGGCGGGCTCGGGGCAACCACGCCGTCCTGTGGCCTGGAACACCAGCGCCGTCCCCGCAGTCGGCACCATGGCGACGCCGACGGACGGCCGATCCCGCGCACGGCGATCGCGCAGCCACCGCGCGAACCCCACTGCCGACGGCCGGATCCCGCGCATCCGCAGTGCCACGCCGTGCCGGGTACACTCCCGCGCCAGCTCGGCGCGGTCGACCAGCAGCGCCGGATCGTGGATGCCTCGCGGGGGCCCGCCCGGCACCCGTTCGGCCAGTCGGACCGCCACCAGCCGAGCCAGGGACGTCGCGGCGATGGTGTCGATCACCAGGAGCCCGCCGGGGCGAAGCAACCGGCACGCCTGCGCCACCGCCGCCGGCAGGTCGGTGACGTGTTCGAAGATCTCCCCGGCCGTGACGACATCGGCGCACTCGTCGGCCAGGGGCACGGCGGTGACGTCGCCGCGGACGGTCGTGACGCCGTGTGCGGCCGCCTGGGTCAGAGCCGACGCCGTCAGGTCGACGCCGACGTGCCGGTAGCCGCGCCCGATCAGATGCGGGGCGAGCAGCCCGGCGCCGCACCCGAGGTCGACGAGTACCGCTTCCGGCCGGGTCGCCGGGGGTACCAGAGCGGCGCGGGCGGCGGCGAGCCAGTGCAGCATCGCGAACGGGCCGTCCGGATCCCACCAGGCCGACGCCAGGTCGTCGTACTGACCGGGGTCGTTGGGTGCGCGCACCTGCGCGAGGCTGCCACACTGGCCTGGATGGGGCGCTTCGGAGACACCGCGGTCGGGCTGTTGCGCAGCTGCCATCCCGAGCCGACCGCCGCCGTCACGCTCATGATCACTGCGTTGGCGGCCACCGCCGGCCGCGATCCGGGCGGGGTCGCGGTCGTGGCGCTGGCCGTGCTCACCGGCCAATTGACGATCGGCTGGCTCAACGACCTGGTCGACGCCGGCCGCGACGCCGCCGTCGGTCGCGCCGACAAGCCCGTCGCCGCGGGGGTCGTGACGGCCCGCACCGTCGGCGTCGCGACCGCCGTCGCGGCGGTGCTGTGTGTGCCGCTCTCGCTCGCGTCGGGCCTCGCGGCCGGGGGGGTGCACCTGGTCGCCGTAGTGGCGGGATGGGCTTACGACCTGGGCCTCAAGTCGACCTCATGGTCGGTCGTGCCCTACGTCGTGTGCTTCGGGCTGCTGCCGGTGTTCGTCGTGATGGGGCTGCCCGCCGCCGTCCCGTGGTGGCTGCCCGTCGCCGGGGCCCTTCTCGGCGCGGGGGCGCATTTCGCGAACGTCCTGCCCGATCTCGACGACGACGCCGCCACCGGGGTCCGCGGCCTGCCGCACCGGCTCGGCGCCTCCGCGAGCCGAGCCGCGGCCGCGGTCCTGCTGCTGGGCGCCACGCTGGTACTGGCGGTGTCCGCACCGCTGCCGCCCGTCGTGGCCGTCGCGGTGCCGGCGGCGTCGGTGTTGGTGCTGACCGCGGGTCTGGGGGCCGCGGGTCTGGGGGCCGGCCGGCGACCGGGCTCCCGGGCGCCGTTCCGCGCGGTGCTCGTGGCGGCGGCGCTGGCCGTGGGGCTGCTCCTCACCGCGGGCCCGGCGCTGGTGCGCTGAGCCGCGTCACGCCACGCCCAGGCCAGGTGTCAGGTAGGTGCGGGCGATCCGGGCCAGCGCCCCGGCGGGGGCCGTACCACGGGCCAGGCCCAGGTCGACCGCCGCGTCGAACACCGGCGCGTGCCGCGCCGCGGTCACCACGGCGGCGTCGAGGAAGCGGGGGTGACCGACCAGGCGGGCGATCACGCCCACGTGCCGCTGGTGGCGCCCGAAGGCGCGGCTCATCACCGCACGATGGGCGGCCCCTGCCCCGGCCCCGAGCAGCGCGGCCCGCCCGGCCAACGCACCGGAGGCGATCGCGTCGAAGATGCCCTCGCCGGTGAGCGGGTTGATCGAGGCGGCGGCGTCGCCGACGAGCAGCACCCGACCATCGGGGTGGTGGCGCGGCCCCGTCGACAGCGGCAGGTGGTGGCCACGCACCGTCGCCGGATCGGGCACCTGGCCGGGCAGCAGGCCGTCGAGGGCGTCGAGCAGGTCCCGACGCGATCCCCCGCCGCGGCGGTCGAACACGCCGTAACCGACGTTGGACCCGCCGCCGGGAAGCGGGAAGGACCAGGCGTAGCCCGGATACTCCGCGCGGCCGAACTCGATGACCAACGCCCCCGGATCGACGGTCGTGGGCGCATACCCGCGGATCGCCACGGCCACGGTCTGCGGCGGTGGCGCCGGTGCGCCGAGCAGGCGGCGGACCACCGAGTTGGCGCCGTCGGCCCCGATGACGGTCCGCGCCGTGATCGTGCCGTCCAGCACGACCCGATCGGGGAGGACCTCGAGGCCGCGGACGCGGTGGCGCGCCAGCCGGGCCCCCCGCCCGACGGCCGCGTCCACCAGGTGAGCGTCGAACACCATCCGGGGCACCACCCGGTTGGGCCGCGCACACACCCGGGACACGACGTGCCCGCCCGGGCTGCGCAGCGCCAGCCGCGGCACCGGCGGCCCCAGCTGCTCGACGCCGGTGACCCCGAGCGCGTCGAGCAGGTCCAGGATGTGTGCGGCGATGCCGTCCCCGCAGGTCTTGTCCCGCGGAAAGGTCGCGGCGTCCAGCATCAGCACGTCGGCGTCGGGGCGCAGCTGCAGGATCCGCAACGCCGCAGCGGCGCCCGCCGGTCCCGCTCCCACGATGGCCACGTCCGCAATTTCCGTCCTGGGCGCGATTTCCGTCCTGGGCGCGATCTCGGTCATGGGCGCCGGTCTACCCGAGCCGCGACGATCGCGCGCGGCGGGTTGGACCTCGCCACAGTGGGCAGCCGACCACCGGATCACCGAGGAGGACCCGTGCGCATCGTCATCACCGGAGCGAGCGCCAACGTGGGCACCGCGTTGCTGCGCCGTCTCGCCGGCGCCGGGCACGAGCTGGTCGGGGTGTGCCGGCGGCCACCCGCGTCGGCACCGCCCTACGACACCGTCGCGGAGTAGGTGTCGGCCGACCCAGCCCCGTGACGTCGTCCGGCGTGACGGAGCAGAAGCGGGGCCGGGCGATCGCCATGACCGCCGCCGAGGTGGACGCGTTCCTCCCCGAGCAACGGACGTGCCGGGTCGACACCGTCGGGCCGGGCGGACCACACGCCACCCCGCTGTGGTTCGTGTAGGAGGGCGGCGCGCTCTGGCTCACCTCGCTGTCGCGCAGCCGGCGCTGGGCCGACCTGCGCGGCGACCCGCGGATCGCCGTCGTCGACGCCGGTGAGCGGTACGGCGAGCTGCGCGAGGTCGAGCTGCGGGACCAGCTGGGACTTCCGCAAAGCCGGCGGGAAGGATGGGGACGGCCGACTCAGAACACTTGGTACGCCGCCCGGGCGACCTCGAAGCCGTGTCCCGAGGCGGTGTCCGTGCAGCGCACGCCGGTCTGGCGGCTGGCGCACTCCACCCCGGCGAACCGCACCGTCTCGCCGTAGGCCAGCACCGGGAGCGACGGGTCGGCGACCGTGTTGCCGGCACACAGGAGCTGCCCCGGCTGCCCGGGCTGGAGGATCGTGCCGCTGCCGTAGTCCAGCAGGCAGTCGGCGGGCTTCGGCGGGATCTGCCACGTGCGTTCCAGCACGTCGCAGCGCGTTCCGTCGGCGGTCATGGCGCAGGTGATGTTGCCGCTGGGCGTGGCGAACGTGGCGCTGCCGGCGCCGAACCGTGGGTCGGTGTCGGCGTCGATCACCTCGCC
>JAYSXW010000226.1:0-1499 GCA_043716935.1 Pseudonocardia sp. | reverse complement strand
GTGCTGCCGGAGCTCGCCGGCGCCGTGCTCACCGACGTCCTCGACCCGGCAGCCGATCCCGTGCGGGTGGGCGACGACGGGCGGGTGGAGGTGACGCTCGCGCCGTACGGCTGCCGTTGGCTGCGCACGGGCTGACGCCAGCAGAGGCCGTCACGACAGGAGCCGTCACCACAGGGGCCCTCACCAGAGGGACGTCGTGACAGGGCCGTCATGACAGGGCCGTCGCGGGCCGGGGCCGGTGACGCCTCTACCGTGTGAGGTATGGGGGCCCGGACGCGGTGGGCGCGGCCGGCGGTGCTGGTCGTGCTCGCCGTTGCCGCCGTGGCCGTGGCGCTGCTCGTCGGCATCCCGCCGATCGAGGAGCTGCGGGCCTGGGTGGCGGCCGCTGGCTGGGCCGGCCCGGTGCTCTATGCGGGCGTCTTCGCCGGCCTGTCGCTGACCCCGGCCCCGGCCACCCTGCTCAGCGTCGGGGCCGGGGTGCTGTTCGGCTGGGCGGTGGGGGTGCCGGTGGTCGCCGCCGGTGCGATGACCGGTGCGGTGATCGGGTTCGCCCTGAGTCGCAGCCTCGGGCGGGGTGCCGTCCGGGGCCGGGGCGGCGATCGGATGGCCCGGCTCGATGCCATGCTCGAGCGACGCGGGATGACGGCGGTGATGGCGATCCGGCTCGTGCCCGTCGTGCCGTTCGCCGTACTCAACGCCGCGTGCGGACTCAGCGCACTGCGGACGCGGGACTACGTGATCGGCACGGCCGTCGGGATGCTGCCGGCGATCGCGGCATTCGTCGGGATCGGGGCGTTCGGCGGCGATCCGGGGTCGGCGCCGTTCCTCGTGGCCGTCGGCGGGGTCGTGGTGCTGCTGCTCGCGACCGTCGTGCTGGCCCGGCGCCGCCCCCGGGGCACCGGGATCGGGATCCCCCGCTGACAGCCGGGCTGCCCGCCCGTCATGCCACGGCGCGCCCCCCACCCCGGCGTCGGCGTTCGTACGTGTTCAGTCGTCGTGCGTCTCGGCACCCCGCTCGGCCCACTCGCGGTCGGCCCGGTCGCTCGACTCGGTGCGCTCGCGGGCGAGCTCCAGCGCGCGAGCAGCCGACTCCTGGTCGGGGTAGGGACCTAGCCGGTCGGCGGCCCGCACCTCGTGCGCCTGCACGACCCGGCTGTCCTTGAGGCTGTAGTACCACTGTTCGTCGCTCATGGTGCGATGATGCCGCGATGGCGCAGGCGATGCTGGTCGGCGGGCCGTGGGACGGGCACACCGAGGACGTGGCGCTGGACGTCGACGGTCTCCCGCCGGCCCGCATCCCGCGGTTCCGCGACACGACGATCTACACCGAGGACACCGGGTACATGCCCGTCCGGATCCCCGAGCGCGCCTACCGGCGCCGCGGCCCGGACCCGGAGGATCCGGCCCGGTGGATCTACGAGCCCGACCTGGACGACCCGCTCAGCTGACCCCTCGGCGACCCTTCAGTCGACAACGATCCACACGGCCAAGTCGGGCGC
>JAYSXW010000225.1:0-4439 GCA_043716935.1 Pseudonocardia sp. | reverse complement strand
CGTGGGAACTTCCGTCCGCGCGATGTTCCGGGTGCCCGCAGAACTGGACCTGGCGGTACTCGAACCGCGCGGGCGGCCCGTCGGCCCCCAGGGCAAGTCGGATGCGGCGCAGCATATGGTGCGCGCGCTGCTCGTCGGCCTCGCCGCGGTGGTGCTCGCCGGTTGCGCCGCCCCCGCTGCGCCCATCCCGGCGTCGACGCCGGGCTCGCCTGCGTCGAGCCCGCCCCCGACGATCACCGCCGCTCCCGACCCGGACGCGGCGGCCTGCGCCGAGCACGTGGGCACGGCCGCCACCGTGCGCAGCATCGCCGGCGCGGTGGCGAACGGGCCGGTGCTGCCCGCGGGCGTCGCGCTGTTCCTGCTCGACGCCCGCGACCAGGCCAGCAAGCCGGTGTCGGACCCGGCGCTCGCCGCGGCCCAGGCCGAGACGGTGGCCGCCATCGACGACGTCGACGCCCAGGGCAACGCCGGCCTGCCGCCCGGCGGCAACCCCGCCCGCGACAAGGTCGCCCTCGACACCACCCGGATCCTCGCGGCCGTGGAGGCCGTCGAGCGGGTGTGCGCCGGCCGCTAACCGACCAGTGCGCGTCCGATGATCTCCTTCATGATCTCGTTCGTGCCGCCGTAGATGGCCTGCACGCGCGAGTCGACGAAGGCCTTCGCGATGGGGTATTCGAGCATGTAGCCGTATCCGCCGTGCAGCTGCACGCAGCGGTCCACCACCCGCTTGAGCACGTCCGAGGCCCACCACTTGGCCTTCGCCGCATCGGAGACCGACAGCTCGCCCTCGACGTGCTGGCGCAGGCACCGGTCCACGAACACCTGCGTGACCGTCACCTCGGTGTCCATCTCGGCCAGCTCGAAGCGGGTGTTCTGGAAGGCCGACACCGGCTTGCCGAACGCGGTGCGCTTCGTGACGTAGGCCAGCGTCAGCTGCAGCGCCTGCGCGGCACCGGCGATCGAGCCGATCGCGATTGACAACCGTTCCTGTGCGAGGTTCTGCATCAGATACACGAACCCCTGCCCCACCTCGCCGAGCACGTTCGCGGCCGGTACCCGGACGTCGATGAACGACAGCTCCGCGGTGTCCTGCGCCTTCATGCCGACCTTCTTCAGCCGCCGGCCCCGCTCGAACCCGGGCATCCCGCGCTCGACGACGAGCAGGCTGAACCCGCGACTGCCCGCCGCCGGATCGGTCTTCGCCACGACGATCACGAGGTCGGCGAGGATGCCGTTGGTGATGAACGTCTTGGCCCCGTTGAGGATCCAGTCGCCGTCTGCTGTCCGCTCGGCGTGGGTGGTGATGCCCTGCAGGTCCGAGCCGGTGCCCGGCTCCGTCATCGCGATGGCGGTGATGATCTCGCCCGAGCAGAACCCGGGCAGCCAGTACCGCTTCTGCTCGTCGGTGCCCAGGCGCAGCAGGTACGGCGCGACGACGTCGTTCTGCAGGGGGAAGCCGAGGCCACTCGTGCCGGCCCGGGCGAGCTCCTCGGTGACGACCGCGTTGTAGCGGAAGTCGGTGACCCCGCCCCCGCCGAGCTCCTCGGGGACGTCGGTGCCCAGCAGGCCGGCCGCACCGGCGGCCGTCCACACGGCGCGGTCGACCTGGCCGTCGGCCTCCCACTGGTCGTGGAACGGCAGCGCCTCCTTGGCCAGGAACGTGCGCACGAGGTCCCGGAAAGCGTCGTGGTCGGCGTCGAAGATGTCGCGCTCCATGGGACGAGTGTCACATACCCATCGGTAACCCGTCATCGGCCGCGGGCATCGGGCTCGGGCCCAGCGACCCTTCCAGGTCCGTTCACACCGCTCGGAACAGCGTCCGGTACTGGCGGATCATGGGGTGCGTTGCCTGCCCGACCATGGCGCGGATGGCACCGGTGTGGCGCGACCTCCACGCCCCGGCCACCGCGGACACCGATCGCCGGGCGTCATGAGGCTCGTCCTCGATGCGGAGGCCGTCGACGCGCCGCTGGAGGTGAACCACCCGGCGCGGCGGACCCTGCGACGGCCGCTGACCTCGGCCCGCCGCCTCGGCCGCCGGGTCTGCATTCCCTCGGTGACCGTGCCGAGCTTTACCGGGGAGTCGTTCGCACCCGTGCGCTGGATGCGCTTCGGGCCAGGTCGGTCGATCTCCTGACCCGTGATGTCGATCCTCGTTTCGCCCGCCTGGCGGGGGCGTTGTTGCACGCGGCCGGCGCCGACCCGGAGCTGCTGGCCGACGCGCACGCCGTTGCGGCGGCGGCCGTCGAGGACGGGGGCGGGATCGTCCTCACCGCCGATCCCGACGACCTGGGCCGGCTCGCCACCCGGCCACCCACATGTGGTGATCGCCGCCCTCTGATCCCGCCCTCTGATCCCGCCGGCTGGATCGCGGCCCGCTGGATCGCTTGCCTGTGATCGCTGCCCGCTGCGTCACGCTCGCCGTCGGGCCATGCTGGAGGTATGCGCTATCTGGAGCTGCACACGGCCAAGCGGTACTCCGTCATCGGCCTGGGGACCTGGCAGTTCGGTTCCCGGGAGTGGGGCTACGGCGCCGACTACGACGAGGGCGAGGCGGCCCGCATCGTCGCCCGCGCGCGGGAGCTGGGGATCACCGTCTTCGACACCGCGGAGATATACGGCTTCGGCCGCAGCGAGCGGATCCTCGGCCGCGCGCTGGCGGCGTCCGGTGGCACCGACGACGTGGTGGTGGCGTCGAAGGTCTTCCCGGTCTGGCCGACGGCCCCGGTCGTGCAGCAGCGTGGGGTGGCGAGCGCGCAGCGGCTCGGCGTGCGGCAGATCGATCTCTACCAGGTGCACCAGCCCAATCCCGTCATCACCGACGGCACCACGATGCGGGGGATGAAGGCCCTGCACGACGTCGGGGTGGTCAACGACGTGGGCGTGTCGAACTACTCGCTGGACCGGTGGCAGCGTGCCGAGGTGCAGTACGGCGCGAAGATCCTGTCCAACCAGGTGCAGTTCAGCCTCGTCGCGCGCGGGCCGATGGCGAACATGCTTCCGTGGGCCCAGCGCACCGGGCACGTGGTGATGGCGTGGAGCCCGTTGGGGCAGGGCCTGCTCTCGGGCCGCTACACCGCGTCGCACCGCCCGTCGGGCGGCGTTCGTGGCGCCAATGCGCTGTTCCTGCCCGAGAACCTCGACGCCGCCACCCCGTTGCTGGACCGGCTGCGGGACATCGCCTCGGCCCACGACGCCACTCCCGCCCAGATCGCACTGGCCTGGCTGGTGCACCTCCCGAATGTGGTGGCGATCCCGGGGGCATCGAGCGTCGCACAGGTGGAGAGCAACGCCGCGGCCGCCGACATCGTGCTCAGCGCCGACGAGCACGCGGGCCTCACCACCGCGGCCCAGGCGTTCCGCCCGACGACGGGCCTCAGCGCCCTGCCCGGCCTGGTCCGCGGCCGTCGCTAGCCGTTCGCCCCGCCCCGCCCCCGGCTCCGCCCGCCGCTCCGGGGGGCGGGGGCGGGCGCGCTGTGGGGCCTGGGCGGGTACGGGACGCCGGGGGTGGGCCGTCGGTGCGCTCGGGGCGCGCGGGTGGGGTCAGCCGGCGTGGTTGCGCAGGAACTCCACCGCGCGGGACCAGGCCAGCGAGGCCTGCTCGGGGTCGTAGGTGCCGAGCAGGTTCTCGTCGTTGAAGAACGCGTGGCCGGCCGGGTAGAAGTGGAACTCCGGCGCGGTGCCGGACTCCTTCTCGATCCGCTCCGCGAGCCCCCGGGCCGCCTCCGGGGTGGTGAACGCGTCCTCGGAGCCGAAGTGGCCCTGCACCGGGGCGGTCAGGCCCGACAGGTCGGGATAGTCCTCCTTGAGGAGGCCGTAGAACGGCACGGCCGCACCGATCCGGTCGCCCTGCTGCGCGGCGAGGACGATCACGAAGCCGCCGCCCATGCAGAACCCGACGGCGCCGACCGTCGTCCCGGTGACGGCGTCGTGGCCGAGCAGGAAGTCGACGGCACCGGCAAGGTCGCGCGCGGCGCCGTCGACCGGCAGCTCGCCCATGAGCTTGCCGGCTTCGTCGGCGTCGTGGGTCGTGGTTCCGCCGTAGAGGTCGGGGGCCAGGGCGACGAAGCCCTCCGCAGCAAACCGGTCGGTGACATCCTTGATGTGGGTCGTCAGGCCCCACCACTCCTGGATGACGACGAGACCGGGGCCGCTGCCCGACTCGGGGACGGCGAGGTAGCCGTAGGCAGTGTCGCCGTTGGAGGGGAACGTGACGTTCTGTACGGGGTTCTCGGGCACGACCCACATCAGATCACGGGTGATCGACGGGCGCCCGACTGGTCCGTGTGATGAAGTGATCTGCGGAGGTTTTGGGCCGACGCGCCCAGCGGACTAGCGTCGCGTCCCATGAACTCTGTTCGGCTGCTCGGTGCCCCGCCGACGGTTCCGCCGGCCGCCCACGAGGCTGCCGTGTCCGCGCTGGTGCGGCAGTACCGTGC
>JAYSXW010000224.1:0-4442 GCA_043716935.1 Pseudonocardia sp. | reverse complement strand
CCGAGCTGGAGAGGAGCACGCGGTGACCCTCGCCCGAGTCTTGCTCACCTTGTCGGGATTCATCTCCGTCGCCAACGGGCTGATCGAGCTCGGCCCGGACACCCGTCCGGCGGTGAAGGCGGTCGGCGTTGCGCTCATCGTGGTGGGCCTGTCGACCTGGGCCCTGGTCGGGCGGATGCGCCGCCTGGGCCCGGCGACGGTGAAGCTGACCGCGGCGGCCGCCGTGGGGATCACGGCCGCACGAGTAGCCCAGTTCGCCGTGCTGAACGCGCCTGTCGTCCTGCTCGCGGCCGTGCTGCCTGCCACCGCGCTGTTGCGGGTCACGCGCAGCACGCAGGAACCGGAGCCGGAGCCGAGCAAGGCCGTGCCGATCACCGCAGGCGTGCTGATGCTGCTCACCGCTGCGGCGCTGGCGTTCGCGCTCGTACCGCCCGACCTGCCGGTGTCCGCGAACGTTCCCGCGCTGAAAGACGACCAAAGTCCGACCACGCCGCCGGAGCCCAACCCGACCGGGTACCTCACGGCGAGCGACGGCACCGAGCTGGCCTACTTCGCCGACGTACCGGCGAACCCGGTCGCGACGCTGGTCTTCTTTCACGGTTCAGGCGCGAACGCGGGGCAGGATACCTCGACTTGGGCACGCAACTCGCTGAGCGATATCACGTCGCCACGTACCTGTTCGACATGCGCGGCCACGGCAAGTCCGGGGGCCGTCGGGGCGACGCGCCCAACCAGGACCAGATGTTCGCCGACACGCAGACAGCGGTCGACTTCGTTAAGCAAACCCACCCGAGGCTGCTCGAGTACGTCGGTGGTCACTCGGCAGGCGCCGGGTTGGTGCTCAACAGCGAGAACCGCATCGACCACGAGGTTGCGGGCTACGTCGACCTCGCGCCCGACTTCGGTTTGAACTCCGGTACCGAACGGCAGACGGACGCGTCGAACTTCGCGACCATCAGTCACCGGGCGCTGATCGCCGAAGTGGTCACGAACGGCCTGCTCGACGCCCACACCTACGCGGTGAGCTTCGCCTACACGCAGGAGCAGATCAACCGGGCTGGATGGTCAGCCGGTACACCACCACGATGGCCATCGCCCAGAACGCCGACGACAGCGCGACGATCCTCGTCGATACCCATAAGCCGGTGAGCGTGTGGATCGGCTCCGACGACGAGGTCTTCGACGCCGCGAGAGTGCTCACCTGGGCCGGATATGCCCCGCAAGCGACCACCAGCATCATCAACGGCGCCGACCACCTCGGCGTCATCGCCCGCGGCGTCACCGACGTCGGCACCTGGCTTGACCGCCAAGCCGCTCAGTAGCCAAGGGCCGCGCTGGACTGCGGGGCTGGAACGTCATGTTCGGCGCCGCCCCGGTACAGGTCGGGGTCGTAGGGATACCGGGCGCGGCCCACGGCGTCGCGGCGTCACTGCCCGCCCCCGGTGCTGGCCGTGGCAGCTTCTTCGTCGGCAGCGCGGCCGCGGTCTCCCTGGTGGTGGCCATGCGGGACGTTCTGCCGCGCGCGAACGGCCGCAGCGGGATGTTTCAGCGGCGCGCGCAGGCTCCCGACGAGCGGCTGCAGGCGGCCTGGGACCGTGCGCGTAGGCAGGTGCTGACCATGGTCATCGCCGTCGGCATGATCGGCGGCCTCGTAGCTGTCGCGACGACGTACCTGACCGGGGAGTTCGCCATCACCGTCACCCCGGCCCGGGTCAACGCCGGCGTGCTCGCAGCGCTGCTGCTGGGCCTGGTTCCGGTCGCCGTCCTCGCGTGGTCCGACCGGGCCGAGCCCCCCGACAGCGACGCCGTGCGCTTCACCGGACCAGCGGTCGTACCCGCACCGCCGGCCGCGGGCCGCCCGTACCGGCTACTGATCGGCCTCCTGACGATCGCTCCCCTCTTCGTGTTCATGGTGCTGACGACCTACCAGGAGAGCCGGAGCTGGACGGTCGCGCTGACCAGCGGTGCGGTCATCGCCATCGCGATAAGCCTACTGATGCCGTGGTTGATCAGGCGGGTCTACGCACGACGCCGCAATCAGATCGTCGACCCTCCGACGCCGCTGGCGAGCGAACCGCGGCCCTGAACCACCGGTCGGTCGGTCGCGCGAGTCCCTCGTGGACACATGTGGCGGCGAGAAAAATCTCCTACGGCCACCTGTGTCCATGAGGCGGCGAACGGCTCGGCGGCCGGCCTCCGCCCGCCGCCCCGAAGGTGGGCCGTGCCACAGCTGCGCAGAATGCTCCCGCCGGGGGCGGCGGACCGGCTCGACGCGGCACTGCTCGCCGTATCGAACGCTGGCGCGCCGACCCTCAGACCGCCCCGAACTGACGGTCCCCCGCGTCGCCGAGGCCCGGGACGATGTAGGCCGAGTCGTTGAGCCGCTCGTCCACGCTCGCCGTGACCACCCGCACCGGCAGGCCGCTCTCCCGCAGGTACGCGATGCCCTCGGGCGCGGCGAGCACGCAGATCGCGGTGACGTCGGTGGCTCCGCGCTCGGTCAGCATCCCGATGGTGTGGGCCATCGAACCGCCCGTGGCGAGCATCGGATCGAGCACGAACACCGGACGCCCGGCGAGCGACTCGGGCAACGACTCCATGTACGGCGTCGGCAGGTGCGTCTGCTCGTCGCGCGCCAGGCCCACGAAGCCCATCTGCGCCTCGGGCATCAGCGCCTGCGCGGCGTCGACCATGCCCAGCCCGGCGCGCAGCACGGGCACCAGCAGTGGCGGGTCGGCCAGCCGGTACCCGGTGGTGCGGGCCACGGGCGTGTGCAACGGGGTGGTGGCCTCGGGGGCGTCGCGGGTGGCCTCGTAGATCAGCATGAGCGTGAGGTCGCGCAGGGCGGCCCGGAACGTCGCGTTGTCGGTGCGGGCGTCGCGCATGGTGGAGAGCCGGGCCCGGGCGAGCGGGTGGTCGACGACACGCACATCCATGGGGGGCAGGCTATCCGCCACGACCCCGCCCGACGCAGTCACGACCCCGCCCGACGCAGTCACGTCCCTGCCCGACGAATTGCTCGCCCTGCTGCGCCGGCCGAGCCCCTGCTTCATCGCGACGACCATGCCCGACGGCTCCCCGCACCTCACCCAGACCTGGGTCGCCACCGACGGCGAGCGCGTTGTGATCAACACCGTGGTGGGCTACCGGAAGGCCCGCAACATCGAGAACGACCCGCGGGTGGCCCTCAACGTCACCGACCCCGACGACACGTCCCGGTACTTCGCGTTGCAGGGCCACGTCGTCCACAGCACCACCGACGGCGGCGCGGAGCATTGAGGAGATCGCCCAGAAGTACCTGGGCACGCCCTACCGTGGTTCGGTGGCCGCGACCAGGTCCGGCTGATCCTGGCCATCGAGGTCGACCGCATCATCCACACCCCCTGGGGCTGATCCTCGCGGCGGCTCCGACCGGCTCCGTCCTCAGGTGACGACAGCTCGCGCCGACGACGTGCGGAATGCCGCCGTGGCGCTCTCCCACCGAGTGCCGCTGCATTTCGACAGCTACTCCGGCAAGAACCTTCCGGTGATCCTGGAGGTCGAGATCGAGTCGCGCCGGCCGCAGCCCGTGCACTGGGCGATCGTGCTGGACGCGGATGCAGCACTGCTCTACGAACCGCAGGATCCGGCGGGTGACGCCCGGCCGGACGACGGCGAGCGCTACGACGACCGGGGTCGGGTGACGGGCACCCTCAGCACTGCCTGGTTCGTCCGCAACGCGGGGGTGGGACACCCGGGTGAGCGCGTCAACCGGGCTCCGAACATGGGCGGCAGCGCCTTCGTCGGCGAGAGCCCTTCCGGCCAGGTGAAGCTCTCGGTCGTCGGGCCGGGAAGTGGGCCGTTGCTGATCGACAACGGGCCACCCTGCGCACGAGCAGGCCGGTACTCGGCGTGCCGATCGCGTTCGCCCGCGATGCCACGACGTTCCTCCGTGACCACCATCAGCAACCCGTGGCCCTAGCTGTTGGCGAGGCCGGGTCGGAAACCGTGGATCCGGCCATTCGCGCGGCCGCCGAGTCACCCTCCTGGCACTGCCCGCCGCCCTACGCGCTGACGGCCGAGCTGAGCGACCGGCAACCCGACGACTGGCTCGCGCAGGCCGATCCTGCGCCGATGTCGCCGTCGGACTGGCAGTGGTCGGGAACGGACCGCTTGTTCGTCCGATCAGCTCTGGATCGTCCGGACCGGGTCGCCGCGTCCCAGGTCCGACAGTTCCTCGGCGGCGCCCTCGCCGGTATCGGCGACGGGTTCCTCGTCTGGTCGCTCGAGTTGGCCTTCGGCCTTCTCGGACGCCGACAACCGTCGACCGAGGCCGCCGGCTCCGACACCGGATGGCACCGGCGTCATACCGATGGAGAAGGGCTCTCCGCGACGAACCGCGCGACCGCAGCCGCGAGCTCAGGGCCGGAGTCCTCCTGCAGGAAGTGGCCCGCCCCGGTGAT
>JAYSXW010000223.1:0-13618 GCA_043716935.1 Pseudonocardia sp. | reverse complement strand
TCGACCTTGTCGCACCAGTCGATCGCCGACTGCGCGAAGCCGAGGCCGTAGTCGCGGATGAAGTCGGGGGTGGGGATGGCCGCCTGGTGTTCGTCGTCCGTCCAGCCGGTTCGCGGTACGACCGACTCGAGGTGGTCGCGGAGCCACTGGAACGACGCGCGGCGTTCCTGGACGAGGCGGACGACCTCGCCGAGGTCGAGCTGCGCCGCGAAGAGGATCTTCACGAGGTTCTCGTCGCGGGTCTGCGGCGGCGCCGACGGCTCCCGCAGCCAGGACAGCAATGCGGCGCGGCCCGGTTTGGTCAGCCGCCAGGTTTGTCGCGCCCGTGGGCCGTCCGGGTGATCGACGGCCTCGATGAGCTTGGCCGCCGCGAGCTGCCTGAGCTGCGGGTACAGCTGGCCGTCGCTCACGCCCCAGAAGAACGAGACGGCCCGCTTCGACGCTTTGCGGATCTCGTAGCCCGAGCGCGGGTGCGCGGCCAGGAAGCCCAGGATCGTGCGGGCCTCCGATGCCTCGCACGGGCTCGGTCGTGTCCTCGGCCGCCGCCCGCTCAGGCGCAGGCGCGGGCGCATCCAGCTGCTGCTGCTCCAACTCGACGTCGTCCAGCTCGCGGCTGTCCAGCTCTTGACCGGTTTCACCAGGACCGCCTGCAAGCTCTGGACTCCGGCGATCCGCACTGAGGTTGCACCTGCTCGGCACCGGAGGGCTCGGGCGGGTCGTGTTCACCGCGGCGGCGATGCCCGCCGTGCAGCCCGTCAGCTACGTCCTGCACGGCGACGAGGTGGTCTTCCGAGTCGTGCACGGCGGCCCGCTCTCGACCGCGACCCGACACGCCGTGGTCGGGTTCCAGGTCGACGACATCGACCCGGTCACCCACACAGGCTGGAACGTCCTGGGCGTGGGCCAGGCCTACGAGATCGGCGACGCCGACCGACGTTCGGTGCCGGTCGACGCCTCGGCAATACACATCGTGGCGTTGCCGCTACAACAGCTCACCCGACAACGCGTCCGGCTTGGCTACACCGATGACGCCGCCGCCCGGCTCGCGGTCACCGCACGAACGGTCAGCTGCTGACAGTCAGGTCACCGGCGCGAGACCTTCGACTCCGTCGCTGGAGTCCTCAAGACCCTGTCCGGCAGGGGTCGACGGGAGCACCCTTGATGGATCGACGACCAGGGAGCACCGATGGACATCGACACCACGGCCGACCCGGACAGGGCGGTTGTCGGGGTCGACGGCACCTGGAACGCCCTGGGCGCGGTCACCTGGGCAGCGACCGAAGCCCGACTCCGCCGCGTCGCACTGCACGTCCTGCATGCCGCTGCAGGCGCGACAACGGGCACGACCCGCGTCCAGGACGCCCTGGACCGCGCGTTCGCGACCGCGACCGCCCATCTGGCCGAGCCCGACCTGCCGGTCGCCACCGCGCACGCCGACAACGCACCCGTTGCGGCCCTGCTCGTTGCTGCGGAGCACGCAGGCCTGCTGGTGGTCGGCATGGCCGATCGGGACCGGACCGAGGAGGTGCTCCTCGGCTCGGTCGCGCTCGACGTGAGCGGCCGAGCGAGTTGCCCGGTCGCGGTCGCGGTCGTGCGCGGGGAGCGCAGGCTCCCGGGCGGCGACGGGCCGGTGCTCGTCGGGGTCGACACCGCCGAGGTCGACGGACCCGGCCTCACCGTCGCGTTCGACGACGCCCGCCGCCACGGCAGCGGGCTCATCGTGCTGCACGTTCGCCTGCGCCCCGGCCACGTCCGCGTGCACAGCTCCGAAGAGGACGGGTCCGCCCACGTCTTCGCATGGAACAATCTCTGCGACACGTTGGATCCCTGGTCACAGCGGTACCCCGACGTGCACGCGGACGTACGGGTCGTTCGCGGCAACCCGACGCGGGCGCTGCTGGCCGCGGCGGCGGAGACCCGGCTCGTGGTGCTCGGATCCCGTGGCCGCGGCGCACCCGCCCGGGCCCTGTTCGGCTCCACCAGCCGCGAGGTGCTGCGACTGTGCCCGGTTCCCCGTGGTGGTGGTGAGCCCCGCCGCGGGCGATCGGGACGAGCGCCCCGTGGCGGTGGCGGCCGGGCCGCTGCTGCGCGAGCCGCGGCAACCCGGTCAGGTCAAGCCGCGGTTGCTCGGGCACTGGGTCACCACTCCCGGCCTGAACCTGCTCTACGCCACCTGTCGCGGAACATCGCCGCCCGTGGCCGGGAGATCATCTACGTGACCGGCCCCGGCCACGGTGGCCCCGGGCTGGTCGCGAACACCTGGCTGGAAGGCACCTACTCCGAGGTCTACCCGCGGATCCCCCAGGACATCACCGGCATGCAGCGGCTGTTCACGCAGTTCTCGTTCCGCGGCGGCATCCCGTCGCACGTCGCCCCCGAGACACCGGGATCGATCCACGAGGGCGGCGAACTGGGCTGCTCGCTGTCGCACGCCTACGGTGCCGCCCTGCTCGACACGGTCTTCGACGAGATCACCGAGATTCAGCGGGCCGCCCGCGAGGACGGCGTCACCGAGCGTCCGCGCTGGCCGATGATCGTGCTGCGTACCCCGAAGGGCCGGACCGGCCCGAAGGTCGTCGACGGCCTGCCGGCGGAGGGGACCTGGCGCGCCCACCAGGTTCCGCTGACCGCGGCCCGCGACGACGCCGCGCACCTCGACGCCCTGCGCGCGTGGATGACCTCCTACCGGCCCGGCGAGCTGTTCGACGACGGCGGCGCCCCGCAGTCGTGGGTCGTCGACTGGCTGCCCCGCGGTGACCTGCGCATGTCGGCGAACCCGCACACCAACGGCGGCCGGTACCCCCGTGACCTGGAACTGCCCGCCTTCCGTCACTACGCGGTCAAGGCCGGTGAGACCGTCGAGGCGACCCGGGTGCTGGGTGGCTGGCTGCGTGACGTGATGACCGCCAATGCCGCATACCGAAACTTCCGGCTGGTCGGCCCCGACGAGACCGAGTCGAACCGGCTCGGCGCGGTCCTCGACACCACCGGCAAGGCCTGGCAGGCCCGGGTCGACGACGTGGACCAGCACCTGGACCGGCACGGGCTGTTCTCCTGCTACGAGGCGTTCATCCACATCGTCGACTCGATGTTCAACCAGCACGCCAAATGGTTGAAGGCGACCCGGCACCTGGGGTGGCGCAAGCCCGTCCCGTCGCTGAACTACCTGCTCACCTCGCACGTCTGGCGGCAGGACCACAACGGCACCTCGCACCAGGACCCCGGATTCATCGACCACGTCGTCAACAAGAAGGCCGAGGTCGTCCGCGTTTATCTGCCGCCGGACGCCAACACCCTGCTGTCGGTGGCCGACCACTGCCTGCGCAGCCGCGACTACGTCAATGTCATCGTCGCCGGCAAACAACCCGCGCCGACCTGGCTCGACATGGACGACGCCGTCCTGCACTGCGCCCGCGGCCTGGGCATCTGGGACTGGGCGAGCAACGACGACGGCGACCCCGACGTCGTCCTGGCCGCCGCCGGCGACGTACCGACGCTGGAAATCCTCGCCGCAACCGATCTGCTCCGCCGGCACCTGCCCGACCTCAGGGTCCGGGTGGTGAACGTCGTCGACCTGATGCGCCTGCAACCGGACTCCGAACACCCGCACGGCCTCCCGGACCCCGGGTTCGACGCCATCTTCACCACCGACCGGCCGATCGTCATGGCATACCACGGCTACCCGTGGCTGATCCACCGCCTGACCTACCGCCGCACTAACCACCACAACCTTCACGTGCGCGGCTACAAGGAGGAAGGCACCACGACCACACCGTTCGACATGTTCGTCGTCAACGACATGGACCGCTTCCACCTCGTCATGGACGTCATCGATCGGGTACCCGGCCTCGCCCGGCGCGCCGCCGTACTGCGCCAGCAGATGGTCGACAAGCGCGCCGAACACCGCGCCTACGTGCGGCGCACCGGCGAAGACCTGCCCCGAGATCCGCGACTGGACCTGGCCTACGGCACAGCCCGGCACCGCCGGTCTGCACCACGACCTGATCAGCCTCGCCGCGGACGGCCAGCACGCCACGGTGACCCGGCTGCCCAAAGATGCCGAGACCGGGCATCTCGCGACAACAAGTGTCGACTCCCCTACCCCGGTCGAGCCGGCAGCGATCCGGCAGAGCCGACGCAGCCGGACGGCAGGATCGTCGTGCCCGTGGACGGTCCGCCGTATTCGAAGAAGATCCATCTGGTGGCGGCACTCCGGACCGGGGCCGGGCCCGCGGACGGGCTGTCATTCACAAAGCTCAAGGCCTGGAGCACGCCTCGGTGCGCCCCGGTCCTTTCTGTGCCTTCTGGCCGACATGATGCGTTGACGATGACGGAGGATGAACAGTGACGTCCATGCCCGAGGTGACGGCGCCCGAGGCCATTGTGGCCGGGGTCGGTGGACCGAAAAACATCGTCAGTCTGACGCATTGCGCGACCAGGCTGCGTTTCGTTCTCGCGGACGCGTCGCTGGTCGCGGGAAAGGATCTCGACGCGATCCCCGAGGTGCTCGGGGTCGTTCCACAGGGCGGTGACCGCTATCAGGTGGTCATCGGCGGCGCCGTCGAGTCCGTGTACACCCAGATCATGGCATTGCCGACCATGAAGAGCACCGGCACGGGGGACCTCAGCGATGCCGCGGTCAAGGCGGCGGCCCGGACGAAGGGCCGCGGCCGGTTCGCCTGGCTCGACTCCTTCTTCGAGTACCTGTCCGACAGCTTCCGCCCGCTGCTGGGGGTGCTGCTGGGCGCCTCGCTCATCATCGCGTTCGCCGCTGTCCTAGACGCCCTGGGTGTCGTCGACTTCCGCGCCACCGACAAGTCGGCGAGCTGGGTGTTCGTGGACGCGATGTGGCGGGGGGTCTTCTACTTCCTGCCTATAATGGTCGCCTACAACGCGGCCAAGAAGCTGAATGTGGACCCGTGGCTGGGCGCGACCGTGATGGGGGCGGTCATGACCCCGAACTTCCTGCAGTTGAGCGATGCCGCGAAGACCACCTCCACGATCTGCACCGAGAACGCCACCCTCGGCACCACCTCGTGCGTCGCGGACGTGTTCGGCCTGCCGATGCAGCTCAACGACTACAGCGGCCAGGTTTTCGTCCCGCTGATCATGGTGGCGGTCCTGGCGGTGCTCTACAAGCGCCTGCAGCGGATCTTCCCCGCCAATATCCAGATGGTTTTCATTCCTTTTGTCTCGATGATCGTGATGATCCCGCTGACCGCGTTCCTCCTCGGCCCGCTGGGTATCTGGCTCGGCACCGGGCTCGGAACGGGCCTGGCGTGGCTGAACACCAACTCGCCGATCGTGTTCGCCATCATCATCCCGCTGATCTACCCGTTCCTCGTGCCGCTGGGCCTGCACTGGCCGTTGAACGCGCTGATGCTGGTGAACATCCAGACCCTGGGCTACGACTTCATCCAGGGCCCGATGGGCTCTTGGAACTTCGCCTGCTTCGGTGCGACCGCCGGCGTGCTGTTCCTGTCGCTGCGCGACCGCGACGTCCAGATGCGGCAGACCGCGACCGGAGCCCTGGCCGCCGGCCTGCTCGGCGGGATCTCCGAACCCTCCCTGTACGGCATCCATCTGCGGTTCAAGCGGATCTACCCACGCATGCTGGTCGGCTGCCTCGTCGGCGGCCTGATCACCGGCTTCGGCGGGGGAGTGCAGACCTCGGCCTTCGCCTTCACCTCCCTGCTCACCATCCCGGTGTTCAAGCCGGCCGTGCTTTACATCATCTCGATCACGGCAGCGTTCTTCACCGCGATGATCCTCGTCATGGTCTCCGACTACCGGACTCCGGAGCAGAAGGCGAAGGCGCTGGCCGACCGCGACCAGGCCGAGGCCGATCTCGCCCTGGAGACGTCCGCCGCCCATGCCGCCCCGATCGCCGCCTCGGCAACGCCCGCTGCCTCGGCAACGCCCGCTGCCTCGGCACCCGCAGCCGTCGCGGCGGCGTCCGCCGTCGCGGTGGCGACCCGGCCCACGACGACGGTCCGTGCCGCGGTCGCCGGTCACGTCGTGACCCTCGACGAGGTGGGCGACCAGGTGTTCGCCTCGCGGGCGCTCGGTGAGGGCGTCGGGATCGTGCCGTCCGACGGGACGATCCACGCGCCGGTGAGCGGTGTCCTCGTGCTGGTCGCCGGCACCGGTCACGCCTACGGCATCCGGACCGACGACGGTGTCGAGGTGCTCGTCCACCTCGGCATCGACACCGTGCGTCTGGGCGGTAAGGGGTTCCAGGTGCTCGTCGCCCAGGGAGAGCGGGTCGAGGCCGGGGACCGGCTCGCGACCGTCGACCTCGACGCCGTGCGCGCAGCCGGATACGACCCGACGTCCATCGTAGTCGTCACCAACACCAAGGCCTTCGCCGCCGTCCGGCCGCTGCCGGGCCGCGACGTCGCCTTCACCGAGACAGTCATCGAGATCGACCGGCACGCCGCTGCCGGGACCTGACCGCCCCACACTGCACGATCTGACCTCCCCGAAGGGACCCTGCCATGCCCACTCGTACCGCCGCTGTGGCCTCCGCCGTCGGCCTGCATGCGCGCCCGGCCTCCGTCCTCACGGCCGCCGTCAACGATTCCGGACTCGAGGTGACGCTCGCCCTGGACGGCGGCGAGCCCGTGGACGCCGGCAGCATCCTGGCGGTGATGACCCTCGGCGCCAAGCACGGCGACCCCGTCACACTGTCCGCCGACGGGGACGGTGCCGACGCGGTGCTCGACCGGCTCGTCGTACTGCTCGGGAGCGACCTTGATGTCGAATAGGCGGGACGACAGCGCCAGGACGGCCGCAGTCCAGGTCCTGCACGGGATCGGGGTCTCGGCCGGGACTGCGTACGGGCCGGTCGTGATCGTCCGGGGCGCACCCGGACCGGACCCCGACGAGCCCGCCACCACGGACCCCACCCTCGCCTCCCGGCAGGTCCGTACCGCGATGCAGGCCGTCGCCGCGGCCCTCACCGAACGGGCTCGCACCGCCACCGCCGCGGCCCGCCCGATCCTGGAGGCGACCGCGGCGATGGCCGCCGACCGCGGCCTGGCCAAGGCCGTCGACACGGAACTGGCGACGGGCAGCGGCCGCACCCGGGCGGTGAGCGACGCCGTCGACGGGTATGCGACACGGCTGCAGTCCCTCGGCGGCTACCTGGCCGAGCGGGTCACCGACCTGCAGGACGTGCGCGACCGCCTGATCTGCCAGCTGCGTGGCCTCCCCGCCCCCGGCCTGCCCGACCTGGCCACTCCCGGCATCCTGGTCGCCCACGACCTGGCCCCCGCCGACACCGCGATGCTGTCACCGCAGACGGTACTGGGGATCCTCACCGAGGCCGGCGGGCCTACCAGCCACACCGCGATCCTGGCCGCCCAACTCGGGATCCCCGCCGTCGTCCAGGTCGCCGGCCTGGCCGACCTCGAGGACGGCACCGCCGTCGGCATCGACGGCAGCCTCGGAGAGGTGCTCCTGTCGCCCAGCGACGCCGAGGTCACCATGCTGGCCGACCGATCCCGGCGCCGGGCAGCGGCGCTGACCGGACCCGGAGGCGCCGGCGGCACCCGGGACGGGCACCACGTCGCGCTGCTGGCCAATATCGGCACCGCCGCCGACGCCACGCGGGCCGCGGCATGCGACGTGGAAGGCTCAGGCCTGTTCCGCACCGAGTTCCTCTTCCTCGACCGAGCCACCGCCCCCACCCTGGCCGAGCAGACCGCCGCCTACACCGCCGTCCTGCGCGCGTTCGGTGACCGGCCGGTGGTTGTGCGTACCCTGGACGCCGGCGCGGACAAGCCGATGCCCTTCGCGGACCTGGGGACGGAGGCGAACCCTGCCCTCGGCCGCCGCGGACTGAGACTCTCCCAGCTGCGCGAGGACCTGCTCGCGACCCAGCTCGAGGCCCTCGCCGCGGCCTACCGCGCCACCGCGGCCGACGTCCGGGTGATGGCGCCCATGGTCAGCACCGTCGAGGAGGCCGAGTGGTTCGCCGCCCGCGTGCGCGCTGCCGGGCTGCCCACCGTCGGAATCATGATCGAGACCCCGGCCGCCGCGCTGCGGGCCGAGCAGGTGCTCACCGACGTCGACTTCGCCTCGATCGGTACCAACGACCTCGCGCAATACACGATGGCCGCCGACCGGCTGCAGGGCGGCCTCGCCGGACTGCTCAGCCCCTGGCAACCCGCGGTGCTGCAACTGGTGCAGGCTGCCTGCGACGGTGGCCGGGCGACGGGCAAGCACATCGGGATCTGCGGCGAGGCCGCCGGTGACCCGCTGCTCGCACTCGTGCTCACCGGCGCTGGGGCCTCCTCACTGTCGATGGCGTCGTCCCGGGTCGCCGCCGTCCGGGCGGCGCTACGCCTGCACGACCTCGAGACCTGCCGCCAGATGGCGGCCACCGCAGTGTCCGCGCGGACGGCGACCGACGGACGCGAGGCCGTCCTCGCAATGGCCGACCCGGCCCTGGTGGACCTGCTCTGACGGCAGACAGCTCCGCTGCCCGGACCATCGCAGGTGGAGTCGAGCCTGTATCGCAGCCCAGGCCGTGAGCACCTCGGGGAGTCCTTCGGGCATGGTTCTCAGCCAAGAACACCCTCACCCAGGAGATCGCCGGCACGAGCCGCCCCTGCGTGTCACCCTTGGCCAGCGGGTGCCGGCGCCCCTGGGCGGGCTCGTCCGCGGAGTACATCACGCTCACCCCGCGCTGCACCGGGCCAACCTGCGCGACTTCCTACTCCGCGAACATCGGCTCAACGGCACAACACCCAGCCGGGTCAGACAGCTTGTGCACGTGGCCTGCGAGATCGCCCTGCGGAACAGGCCGCAACCACCGGCGCCGCATAGTCGGGGCCCGGACTGCCGTGGCCCCTCTGCTGTGGTTTACAGGTCCAGGGCGACCCGGACCAGGGCTTCGACCTGTTCGACCACGGCGGGGTCGGCGGGTCCGTAGGACTGGGTCAGGGTGCGGCGGGCGACCCGGGTCAGGCCGCGTCCGACATTGATCCATCGCTGCTCACCCTCGGCGCCGGGGACCAGGACCGGGACGACCAGTAGCAATGGGCCGGGGTCGTCGGTGTCAGCCTCGAGGCCGTAGAGCACGGTGGCGCCCTGGTCGATCAGGGTTTGCGAGCTCAGCAGCAGGATGACCCGGTTGCGGACGCTGGACGGGGAGTACCACAGCTCACCCCGCCGCACGGTGCTCCTGCCCGTCGTTCCACAGTTCCCGCTCATCGAGCTCGGTGAGCGCCACATCGGCGTCGGCCTGCTCGGCGTCGCCCAACCGGGGCCGCTCCGACGCCCACGCGTAGGTGCGCGCCAGGCGCGACATGTAGGCCGAGAGCGACAGGCCCTCGATCTCGGCGGCGCGGCGGGCGAGCACGAGCGCGTCGTGCTCGATACTGAGACTGACCTTCTCTGTGGATGCCACCGTACGATCCTACTGCTTCGCCGTACCTAACGGGAGGACATCCAGGTAGGAGGTATCGATATGGTCGAGCGGGGCGCTGCTGGAAGCGGGGAGTAGGCCGACCGGCTTGCCGTAGTCGGTTACGCAGTTGTGCGTTTCGCGAACGATCGGATCAGGACACCTGCGGCCAGCGCTGGCTGAGGGCACTCATGGCGTCAGCCGTGGCTCTTCACCTGAACGTTCTGGTGGGCGTCGCTGGCGGTGCGGGCGATGCGCTTCGTACGGGTCTCGGGCGTGCGGGCAGATGCAATCCAGCGAAGGATGCTGCGGCGCACGGACGGTGGGAAAGACTGAAAGTTCGCGGCGGCCGCCGGATGGGCGTGCAGCGCCTCGGTGAGGTCGTCGGGAACCTGGAGGGCGTCGACGTGATTCATGGCGTTCCACATGCCGGTCGTTTTGGCCTGCTCGACGGCGGCGAGGCCCGAGGGGTGCATACGACCCTCGGCGATGAGGCGTTCAGCGCGGTCCTTATAGCTTTTAGCCCATGGTTTGGTGCGGCGGGGGCTGACCAGCTGGCGGGTGCAGTCCTCGCCGACGCGGCGCACGATACCGTCCATCCAGCCGAAGGCGATGAGCTGATCAAGCACCTGTTCGTGGGTCACGTACCGGTCCGGGACGTGCTTCTTCCAGGTGACGATCCACACGCCGGCCTGCTGGTCGTGATGCTCGTCCAACCAAGTACGGAGGGCTCTCTCGGCCGGGATCTCGACCTGCTCGAGGTGTTCGCCGGCGATCACCGGGCGTCCTCAGGCTGAGGCTGTCTGCGGGTGGCGAACGTGTCGACCTGCTCCAGCAGACGCCGGTGCCAGGCGATCTCGGTCTCGTGACGCAGCATGACGTGCTCGAACACCGCCACTGCGGTCGGCTCCAGCCGTGCATGCAGCACCTCGAACTCCACCTGGAGGTTGTTGAGGGCCTCCAGGTATTGCTCGAGCCGGTGCTGGATCGCGGTTCGAAGCTCCTGGGGGTCGTGCCCATCGGCGACGCTGAGCGCCAGGTCGAACGGGTCCGCTGGTAGCCCGACCCGCCGCCACGCCTCCGACCTCGAGCGACTGAGCACGTCTCGGCCGTTCTCGGTGAGTCGGTAGACGGTGCGGGCGGGGAACTTGCCAACCTGCTCGGTGCGGACCGGGTCGATCAAGCCATCGGTCTCGCACCGGCGCAGCGCCGAGTACAGCGCGCCCTGGGACACGTGCGCCCAGTTCTCCGTCCGATCGATCGCCGCCTCCCGGGTCACCTCGTGCCCGTACGCCTCACCGAGCCGATCGAGCGTCGCGAGCACAAACAGTCGCGCATCTCCCGCCATGCCCTCATCCTGCCACCATGGCTACACTGGTTTGTTCAGAGTACATTGACAAAAGTAAGTAGAGCGGGTGCGCGGATAAGGAAGTGAGCGGATGACGATCTTCGAAACCCTGGCGTTGGTACCCGGCTCCGGCTGCGATGGACGGCTCTTCGCACCACAGATCGACGCGCTTCGAGGCTCGGTTCGCATCCACCTCGTCGAGAACACCGAGCAACCGCGAATCGACCGCCTGGCCCGCACCGCACTGGACGGGCTACCCGAGCGGTTCGCGCTGGCCGGCTTGTCGCAGGGCGGTCTGGTCGCCCTGGAGATCGTCCGGCAGGCACCGGAGCGGGTAACCGGGCTGGCGCTGCTCGACACGCTGCCCGGTCCCGGGCTGCGCGTCGACCGGGTCCGGCACCGGCTGGCGATCGCCATGCTGGTGGCGCGGGCGTTCGGTCCGATCGACCGCATCATGTGGCCCCGGTATGTCGCCCCGGCGCGCCTGGACGACGCCGACCTGCACGCCATCGTCCGGTCGATGATGCACGCCAACGGCGCCCGCGGTCTGATCAACCAGCAGCGGATCTTCCTCACCCGCCCGGACTACCGGCCCCTGCTGGCGCAGATCGCTGTGCCGACGCTCGTGCTCGTCGGTGACCAGGACACCCTCGCCCCGGTCGAGGCCGCCTCGGCGACCGCTGCGGCGATCCCGGACGCCGAGCTGGTCACCGTGCCCGGCAGCGGACACCTCACCACCCTCGAAGCCCCCGCCGCCGTCACCGTCGCGCTGCAGCGGTGGCTGCACCGCATCCGACAGCACCCCGACACCGCGGCGCCCGCAACCGAACCCTCGACACCAAGGACAGCCCCGTGAGCGCCCTCCCCACCGGCCGCAGCCGCACGATCGCCCTGATCGTCATCCTTGCGGCGACGTTCATGCAGCTGCTCGACATCAGCATCGTCGGGGTCGCCGCCGCCGACATCCAACACAACCTCGACTCCGGCGCGGGAGGCATCGCGCTCGTGCTCGTCGGCTACCAGATCGGGTTCGCCTGCACCCTGATCACCGCCGCGCGCCTGGGCGACATCTACGGCCGACGACGGCTGTTCCTGATCGGGATGATCGCCTTCACCGTCGCGAGCGTGCTCTGCGGACTCGCCCCGTCCATCGGGGTACTCATCGCCGCCCGCGTCGTGCAGGGCATCGCCAGCGGGCTCATGTTCCCGCAGGTGCTCACCGTCATCCAGGTCATGTACGCACCCGAGGAGCGCGGCAGCGCGCTGGGCGCCTACGGCACCACCATCGGCCTGGGCACCATCCTCGGGCCCGTCATCGGCGGCGCTCTGATCCAGTTCCACCTCTTTCCCGACGCCTGGCGGGCGATCTTCTTCGTCAACGTCCCCATCGGCATCGCCGCGATCATCGGCGGTGTCCGCCTCGTCCCCGAGTCCACCGCACCCGACCGGCCACGGCTCGACCTCACCGGAGCGGCCCTGTCCGCTGTCGGGCTCGGCCTGCTGCTCTATCCCATCGCCCAGGGCCCGTCGCAGGGCTGGCCGCCCGCCGACCTCGCGATGTTGGCCGCCGGGGCGGTCGTGCTCGTCGGGTTCGTGCTGCTGCAGCGCGCCCGCACCCGCAACGGCCAATTCCCGCTGCTCGACCTGCGCCTGTTCGACAACCGTTCCTTCACCATCGGCTCAGTCCTGTCGGTCGCGTTCTACATGGGCATCCCCGGCTTCTTCCTCGTCCTCAGCCTCTTCCTGCAGGACGGCAACCAGTTCGGGCCCTTCGCCACCGGCCTGACGATCCTGCCCTTCGCCCTCGGCGCCGCCATCACCGCCACCCCAGCCGACGCCATCGCCGCCAAGCTCGGCCGGGGCGTCATCGCCGCAGCCGTCGGGCTGCTCATCACCGGCATGACCGTCATGATCGGCACCCTCGCCCTCGTCGGGCCGAACGCGAACGGGTTCACCCTCATCCCGGCGATGCTGATCGGCGGGCTCGGCTTCGGCCTGTTCGTCCCCACCCTCATCGACCTCGTCCTGACCGGCGTCCCCGTGCAGCGAGCCGGAGCCGCATCCGGCGCCCTCACCTCGCTACAGCAGGTCGGCGGCGCTCTCGGCGTCACCCTCGCCGGTCTCGTCTTCACCAACACACTCACCCGCGCCGGCGCGACCGACCCGACCGCGTTCCGCACCGCCATGACCGCAGCCCTCATCTACGAGATCGCCGTGTTCGCCATCGCCCTGCTGCTCGTGCCCGCGCTGCCCAAAACCCGGACCACCCGTGCCAGGCCCACGTACGGTCAGGGCGCCAAGCGTGGAGCCCTCCCGCCGCACCAGGCGTAGGTGTTGGGTCGACGACGCCCTGAGCGCGGCGGCGCTCGTGGGCTCAATGTCATCCTCGGACTGGGGCCACACGCCGACGGCGTGCAGTCGCTCCTCCGCACCCACCCACACGGTCGCTCCGGGAGCGGCCAGCGCCTCCGCCACGACCTGGGCCAGGTTGGTTGGGAGGTCCTGCGGCCGCGGACCGGTCCGGGACAGCCAGCTCAGCGCCGAGTACGCGGCCAGGTGCTGGCCGTGGACGATTGCCCAGCCACCCGCCACCGGTACCAGGGCCGCGGCCAGCACCCCCGGTGTCTGCGTACCCCACCCGGCCAGGCCTACGAGCAACGCCATCACCGAGAGCCCGACCGGGAGCGCCAGCGAGGCCAGTTGGCGGCGCACGTGTGGCCCGGAGGACCGCCAGCGCAGCACGACCGCCACCACCCAGAGGGTCTGGAAGGCGGCGTATGCGGGGTGGGCGAGGGCCGACCAGACGGCCGGGACAGCCTCCTCGCCGGGCGGGTCAAGCGGATGGGGGGCCACCACCC
>JAYSXW010000222.1:0-1511 GCA_043716935.1 Pseudonocardia sp. | reverse complement strand
TTGTCGTCCTGGTCGGCATCATCTCGGTGTTCCGCCGGATGCGCACCGGGGAGTACAGCGAGGAGGAGCTGGAGGATCACCTCAACAAGCGTGGTTTCATGAACCGCTTCCTCGGCGGGCTGACGAAATCGGTCACGAAGCCGTGGCACATTTATCCGATCGGTGTTCTGTTCGGGCTCGGTTTCGACACCGCCACCGAGGTCGGCCTGCTCGTGCTCGCCGGTGGTGCCGCGGCGTTCAGCCTGCCGTTCTGGGCGATCCTGGTGCTGCCGATCCTGTTCGCCGCAGGGATGTGCCTGCTCGACACCATCGACGGTGTGTTCATGAATTTCGCCTACGGCTGGGCGTTCGCCCGTCCCGTCCGGAAGGTGTTCTACAACATCACCATCACGGCGTTGTCGGTTGCGGTGGCACTGATCATCGGGACCATCGAGCTGATCTCCGTGCTCACCGATCAGGCCGGGATCGAGACGGGGCCGCTGGCCGCGATCGCCTCGATTCCACTCGACTACGCCGGGTACGGCATCGTCGGCCTGTTCGTCGTGGCGTGGCTGGCGGCGCTGGCGGTGTGGCGGTTCGGGCGGATCGAGGAGAAGTGGTCGAAGGCCCTGCGGGCCGAGTCCCCCGCCGCCACGGGCGCGGCGGGGGACTGATGCGGTGGCGCGGGTGTCAGGTGCGAGCGGCGGTGAAGCGTTCGGCCGCATCGGCCCAGTTGACGACGTTCCACCAGGCCTTGACGTAGTCCGGCTTCACGTTCTTGTACTGCAGGTAGAACGCGTGCTCCCACATGTCCACCATGACGATCGGGACCATGCCGATCGGCACGTTGGCCTGCTGGTCCCACATCTGCAGGATCTGTAGCCGCTGGCCGAGCGGGTCGAACGCGAGCACTCCCCAGCCCGAACCCTGGATCGTCGTCGAGGCGGCGGTGAAGTGGGCCTGGAAGGCATCGAAGGAGCCGAAGGCGTCGTCGATCGCTGCGGCCAACTCGCCGGTGGGCCTGCCGCCGCCGTCCGGGGAGAGGTTGTGCCAGAACATCGAGTGGTTGACGTGTCCACCCAGGTTGAATGCGAGCGTCTTCTCCAGCCCGACGACCGCACCGAAGTCGCCGTTCTCGCGCGCGACGGCGAGCTTCTCCAGGGCGTCGTTGAGGGCTGTGACGTAGGTCTTGTGGTGCCGGGAGTGGTGCAGCTCCATGATCTCGCCCGAGATGTGCGGGTCGAGGGCGCCGTAGTCGTAGGGCAGGTCGGGGAGTGTGTAGTCAGCCACAGCCGCAGGCTACGGGTTCGCCACCTCTGTGCAACAGCGAGCACGCGCTGAGCATGTTGCCATCGTCTGCCACAGGAACCACCGGCAACGGGAAGGCGGGGCGATGGTCGAGCGCCACGAGTCGGACGGGACCGGTGGCTGCGGCGGCGGCTGCGAGTGGAAGGTCCAGCCCCAGGTGTTCCGGTGGTTCCCCGAACTCGGCACACCCCGGAGCGGTCAGGAGCGAGGGCCGGTTCCCGACC
>JAYSXW010000221.1:0-1514 GCA_043716935.1 Pseudonocardia sp. | reverse complement strand
GGCCCGAGCGCCGGGGGGGAGCTGCAGGTCGATCCGGATCTCGTGCGCCACACCCACGACCTGGACCGTCAGAGCGCCGTGTGGGACCGCGGCCGCGGGCGGGGCCGCTCCGGCGCCCCCCGATCCACCACCCGGTTCCGCCCCCCGTCCCGCACGACGGTGATCGAGCGTCTCGACCGCGGCAGCCTGTTGCCGGCGATCACGTTCGTGTTCAGCCGCGCCGGCTGTGACGCCGCCGTCGGGCAGTGTGTGCGCTCGGGACTGCGCCTGACCGGCGAGGACGAGGTCGCGGAGATCCGCCGGGTCGTGCAGCGTCGCACGTCCGAACTGCCGCAGGCCGATCTCGCCGTGCTGGGCTACTGGGAGTGGCTCGAGGCTCTGGAAAGGGGCATCGCCGCACACCACGCCGGCATGCTGCCGGCGTTCAAGGAGACCGTCGAGGAGCTGTTCGTCCGGGGGTTGGTGCGTGCGGTGTTCGCCACCGAGACGCTGGCGCTGGGCATCAACATGCCCGCTCGCACCGTGGTGCTGGAGCGGCTGGTCAAGTACAACGGCGAGAGCCATGCCGAGCTGACGCCGGGGGAGTACACCCAGCTCACAGGCCGGGCCGGGCGTCGAGGCATCGACGTCGAGGGACACGCGGTGGTGATCTGGCAGCCGGGTGTCGACCCGGTGCAGGTGGCCGGGCTCGCCTCCACGCGGACCTACCTGCTGCGCAGCTCGTTCCGGCCGGGATACAACATGGCCGTCAACCTCGTCGGGCGGTTGGGCACCGACGCAGCCCGGGATCTGCTGGAACAGTCGCTGGGGCAGTTCCAGGCCGACCGTTCCGTCGTCGGGCTCTCCCGCCGCATCGACCACAACCTCGACGCGCTCGCCGGATACCGCGGGTCGATGGAGTGCCATCTCGGTGACTTCGGCGAGTACGCGGAGCTGCGCCGCCGCGTCACGGAGCGGGAGAAGTCCCTGTCCCGTGCCGGGGTGGGTCAGCAGCGCGAGGCGGCGGCCGAGTCGATGCGGTCGCTGCGCCCCGGTGACGTCATCGCGGTGCCCGGCGGCCGGCGGGCGGGCCTGGCCGTGGTTCTCGATCCCGGGCTCGATCCCGACTCGGACCCTCGGCCGCTCGTGCTCACCGAGGACCGGTGGGCCGGCCGGCTGTCCACGGCCGACTTTCCCGCGCCGGTGGAGCCGCTCGGGCACATGCGGCTGCCCAAGCGGGTGGACCACCGCACGCCCCGGGTTCGTCGCGACCTCGCGTCGAGCCTGCGGGAGACCGGCATCCGGCCGCCCACCGCGGCGCGCCGACGCTCGGGCGGCGTGGCCGGCGAGGATCCCGAGCTCGCGACGCTGCGACGAGCGCTGCGGGCGCACCCCTGCCACGGCTGTGACGACCGGGAGGCGCACGCCCGGTGGGCGGAGCGGCACGGCCGCCTCGAGCGCGAGACCGAGCAGCTGCGGCAGAAGGTCCGCGCTACGACGCACTCGCTGGCCAGGGCGTTCGACCGGATCCGGGC
>JAYSXW010000023.1:0-6368 GCA_043716935.1 Pseudonocardia sp. | reverse complement strand
CGCCGCACCTGTCGTCGCTCACCGGGTGCGAGGTGTTCCTGAAAGTCGACGGCGCCAACCCGACGGGGTCGTTCAAGGACCGCGGCATGACGATGGCGGTCACCGACGCGCTGGCGCAGGGCAAGCAGGGAGTCATCTGTGCCTCGACGGGCAACACCTCGGCGTCGGCGGCCGCCTACGCCGCCCGCGCCGGGATGACGTGCGCGGTGCTCGTGCCGCAGGGCAAGATCGCGCTCGGGAAGCTCGCCCAGGCCGTCGCGCACGGGGCGCGGATCCTCCAGGTCCAGGGCAACTTCGACGACTGCCTGGAGCTGGCCCGCAAGACCGCGGCCGACTACCCGGTGGCTGCTCTGGTCAACTCCGTCAACCCGACCCGGATCGCGGGGCAGGCCAGCGCCGCCTACGAGATCTGCGACGAGCTGGGCCGCGCCCCGGACGTGCACTGCCTGCCCGTCGGCAACGCCGGCAACATCACCGCGTACTGGTCCGGCTACCGCGCGTACGCCACCGACGGGCTCATCACCGAGCTGCCGCGAATGTTCGGCTACCAGGCCGCCGGGGCCGCACCGCTGGTGCACGGCGCGCCCGTCCGGCACCCGGAGACGATCGCGACCGCGATCCGGATCGGCGCCCCGGCGTCCTGGGCCGCGGCAATGACGGCGCGGGAGGAGTCGGGCGGCCGGTTCGCGGCCGTCACCGACGAGGAGATCCTGGCCGCCTACCGACTGCTGTCGTCGCGGGAGGCGGTGTTCGTGGAGCCCGCCTCGGCGGCGAGCGTGGCGGGGCTGCTGCAGTCGAGCGCCGACGGTTCGCTGCCCCACGGCTCGCTCGTGGTGTGCACCGTCACCGGACACGGTCTGAAGGACCCCGACACGGCGCTGATTGCGGCCCCCGATCCGGAAGTGGTGCCCATCGACCCGGCCGCGGTGGCCGCGGCGCTGGAGTTGGCGTGAGCCGGCCCGTCCGGAGTGGGGATCCGGGTGTCAGCGGAGTGACTCGGCTGACGTTCAGCGTCAGCCAGGTCACCCGGCTGCCGTCCGGGTGGGGCTGATGGGGCGCCCCACCGAGGTGCGGGTGCGGGTGCCGGCGTCGTCGGCCAACCTCGGGCCGGGCTTCGACTCCCTCGGGCTCGCCCTGGGTCTCTACGACGACGTCGAGGTGTCCGTGGCGCCGGACGGGGTGGCCGTCGAGGTGCTGGGGGAGGGGTCGGGCCGCGTGCCGTGCGACGACACCCACCTCGTCGTCCGGGCCATGCGCACCGCCTGGAACGTCACCGGCGACGCCCCGGCCGGGCTGCGGTTGCGCTGCCGCAACGCGATCCCGCACTCTCGCGGGCTGGGCTCGTCCGCGGCGGCCGCCGTCGCGGGTGCCGTGGCTGCCCTCGTACTCGCGGGTCGTGACCTCGACCTGGAGCAGCACACATTGCTGCAGGTCACCGCCGGGATGGAGGGTCACGCCGACAACGCGGCGGCCAGCTTGCTGGGGGGTTTCGTCGTCGCGTGGGAGACGGTGGGGAACACCGCGGAGCGCTTCCACGCCGTACGGCTCGACGTGCACCCGGAGATCCGTCCGGTCGCGCTCGTGGCCGGGGTCGAGTCCCTCACCAGCACCACCCGCGGGCTCCTGCCCGACCGGGTCCCGCTGGTGGACGCGGCCTTCACGGGCAGCCGGGCAGCACTCGCCGTGCTGGCCTTCACCAGCCGTCCCGAGCTGTTGCTGCCCGCCACCGAGGACCGGCTGCACCAGGCCTACCGGCGTCCGGCGTACCCGGAGTCGGCCGATCTCGTCGACGCGCTGCGCGCCCACGGTGTGCCGGCCACCATCTCCGGGGCCGGGCCGACCGTGCTCGCGCTCACCACCCATGGCACCCTGCCGCCCGGGATCGACCTGCACGGTTTCACCGCGATGCCGCTGCCCGTCGACCCCGACGGCGCCCAGGTGGAGATCGGCTGAAGCGTCACGGGGACGCGCCGGTGAGGTGGTTGTTGCCGCGACCAGTCGGAACGTCTACTCTCAGTGGTGCAACGGCGATCCGCGCGTCATCCGCGTGGCCACTCGGTCCGGAACGCGGCATTCGTACCTCCGGTTTCCGACCCGAGCGGCTTCTCATCGCGATCGTCGCCACGATCGCCGCCCTTGCCCGTCGGGGCGGTCCTTCTCGTGCGGCCCGTTGACCGACATGTCGTCCGGCATACCGTCCGGGCGAGCGTGTGAATCCCGCTGACCTGGGTAGGACCCGGTCGGTCAGGAAGGACATCTGTGAGCGAGACCGATCTCGTCAGCACCGAGGCACCGACGCCCCGCAAGCGCGGCGGCCTCACCGGCATGGTGTTGGCGGAGCTCCGCCAGCTGGCCGGCGAGCTGCACATCTCCAGCACGGCCGGAATGCGCAAGGGCGACCTCATCGCCGCCATCAAGGAACGGCAGGGCTCCGCGCCGACGGCGCAACTGTCGCTCGGCGACGCCCCGGGCGGTTCCGACGGCGTGGCGCCGGCCGCCGCTGCTTCCGCCGCCGCCCCCGCTGCTGCTCCGGCCGCCCCACCCGCTACTGCTTCGGCCGGCGCCCCGGCGCCCACGACCCGTCGACGTCGCACCGCGTCCCGGCCGGCGGGGGCACCTGCCGTGCAGACCCCGAGCGCAACGAACGGGGTGGCCGCTGACGCCGCAGCGGCCGACGCCACGGCCTCGAGCAACGGCACGGCCCCCGTCGCCGACGGCTCCGCGACGGCCGGGTCCACCACGGCTTCGCCGAGCGCCCCGTCCGGAGCCGTGGAGCCGAGCAGCCCGGCGTCGACCCAGTCTGTTTCCCCGTCGACCCAATCTGCGCCGACCTCTCCCCCTTCGACGGTCGACCGGAGTCCCGACGCGGGATCGAACGGGGTTGCGTCGGTCACCGGTTCCGCGACCAACGGTGCCGGTCCGGCTATCGCCGACGCCCCCGCCGAGCCCGAGACGGGCGGCCGCCGCGCCCGGCAGAGTCGGCGCAACCGCGCCGAGCAGGCCGACACCTCCGCCGACCAGGGCACCGATGCCGGTGACGACCGCCGCACCCGGGGTACCGACAGCCGGGCCGCTGATCGCGGCATCGACAACCGTGCTGGTGACAACCGGAACGGTGATCGGGTCGCCGAGAACCGCGGGACCGAGAACCGCGGGACCGACAACCGGGGCGACACCAACCGTGGGCGCAACGACAGCGCCCGCAACGACAGCGCCCGCAACGACAGCCGCGGACCGCGGGACAACCGCCCGGACGACGACGGTGACGAGGACGGCGACGGTCGCGGCCGTCGCGGCCGCCGCTTCCGGGACCGCCGCCGGGGCCGGGATCGCGAGCGTCCTGTGGGTGTGCAGGGCGGCGGGCAGAACAACGTCGACACGGAGGTGCGTGACGGTGACGTCCTGCTCCCGGTGGCCGGCATCATCGACGTGCTGGACAACTACGCGTTCGTCCGCACCACCGGCTACCTGTCCGGACCCACCGACTGCTACGTCTCGCTGTCGGTGGTACGCCGCTACGGCCTGCGCCGCGGCGACGCCGTCACCGGTGCGGTGCGCGAGCAGCGCGAGGGCGAGCAGTCGCGGCAGAAGTTCAACCCGCTCGTCCGCGTCGACTCGATCAACGGTCAGGATCCCGACGACCTGCGCGACCGTCCGGAGTTCACCAAGCTGACGCCGCTCTACCCCAACGAGCGCCTGCGCCTGGAGACCGAGCCGTCCAAGCTCACCACCCGGGTGATCGACCTGGTGATGCCGATCGGAAAGGGGCAGCGCGCGCTGATCGTCTCGCCGCCGAAGGCCGGCAAGACCATGATCATGCAGGCCATCGCCAACGCCATCACGACCAACAACCCCGAATGTCACCTCATGGTCGTCCTCGTCGACGAGCGGCCCGAGGAGGTCACCGACATGCAGCGGTCGGTGAAGGGCGAGGTCATCGCGTCCACGTTCGACCGACCTCCCGGCGACCACACCACGGTCGCCGAGCTGGCCATCGAGCGTGCGAAGCGGTTGGTGGAGATGGGCCACGACGTCGTCGTGCTGCTCGACTCGATCACCCGCCTGGGCCGGGCCTACAACCTGGCCGCGCCCGCGTCGGGCCGGATCCTGTCCGGTGGCGTCGACTCGACGGCGCTCTACCCGCCCAAGCGGTTCCTCGGAGCGGCGCGCAACATCGAGGACGGCGGCTCACTGACCATCTTCGCGACGGCGCTGGTCGAGACCGGGTCCACGATGGATACGGTGATATTCGAGGAGTTCAAGGGCACCGGCAACGCCGAGCTGAAGCTGGACCGCAAGATCGCCGACAAGCGCGTCTTCCCGGCCATCGACATCGACGCCTCCGGCACCCGCAAGGAGGAGCTGCTGCTTTCGCCCGACGAGCTGGCGGTCACCGTCAAGCTCCGGCGGGTGCTCTCGGCGCTGGACGACCAGCAGGCCCTCGACCTGGTGCTCAACCAGCTCAAGAAGACCCGTACCAACATCGAGTTCCTGATGCAGGTCGCCAAGAACTCCCCCGGCACCGACCAGGAATGACTCCGCTGCCCCGGCCCGTGGGAATCCTCGGGCCGGGTCCGTGGTTGGATCCGGTGTCACGCTCCGGCTCCGGTTCACCCCGTGTCAACGGGGACCCGGCGCCACATCGAGAGGAACCACCGTGCGTCCAGGCATTCACCCCCAATACGTCGCCACCCACGTCACGTGCGGCTGCGGCAACGAGTTCGACACGCGCAGCACTGAGACCAAGGGCTCGATGCACGTCGAGACCTGCTCGGCCTGCCACCCCTTCTACACCGGCAAGCAGCGCATCCTCGACGCCGGAGGCCGCGTGGCCCGCTTCGAGGCCCGTTACGGCAAGCGCGCCGGCAGCAAGACCAGCTAGCTACTTCGACGGCGCCCACCGGCATCCGGTGGGCGCCGTCGTCGTGTCCGGGGTCGATTCTCCCGAAGGGAAGGCAGATGACCGCACCGACCGTCGACGCCGTGCTCGCCGAGCACGCCGACCTGGAGCTGCGCCTCGCCGACCCCGACGTCCACGCCGATGTCGCCGCGGCCCGCAAGCTCGGCCGCCGCTACGCCGAGATCTCCCAGATCGTCGGCGTTGCCAAGGAGCTGGCTGCCGCCCGCGAGGACGAGGGGGCCGCACGCGAACTGGCCGGGGAAGACCCTGCCTTCGCCGCCGAGGCCCGCGCCCTGGCCGAACGCATTCCCGCGCTGGAGACGAAGCTCTCCCAGCTGCTCGTCCCACGCGACCCGCACGACGGCGACGACATCGTCATGGAGATCAAGTCCGGGGAGGGCGGTGAGGAGTCGGCGCTGTTCGCCGGTGATCTCGTGCGCATGTACACCCGATTCGCCGAGCAGCGCGGCTGGAAGGTCGACGTCCTCGACGCCGTGCCGTCGGACCTCGGCGGGTACAAGGATCTGACGATGGTGGTGCGCACCCGCACCCCGGTGGCCGACGGGACGTGGTCGGCGCTGAAGTTCGAGGGTGGGGTGCACCGGGTGCAGCGGGTGCCGGTCACCGAGTCGCAGGGCCGCGTCCACACCTCTGCCGCCGGGGTGTTCGTCTACCCGGACACGGGCTCTGACGACACTGTGGTCGACCTGGTCGACGAGAACGACCTGCGTGTCGACGTCTTCCGCTCCTCGGGCCACGGCGGCCAGAGCGTCAACACCACCGACTCGGCCGTGCGGATCACGCATCTGCCCACCGGCATCGTCGTGAGCTGCCAGAACGAGCGCTCTCAGCTGCAGAACCGGGCGCGGGCGATGGAGGTGCTGCGGTCGCGGCTCCAGGCCCTGCACGAGGCCGAGGTGGCCGCCACGGCATCGGCCGACCGGCGCTCGCAGGTGCGCACCGTCGACCGCTCCGAGCGCATCCGCACCTACAACTATCCGGAGAACCGCATCTCCGACCACCGCGTCGGCTACAAGTCCCACAACCTCGCCGCCGTCCTCGACGGCGACCTCGACGCCCTCCTCGACGCCCTACAGGCAGCGGACCGAGCCGAGACCATGGGCGCCTGAGGTGCGATCGGGTGGGCGGCGGCAACCGGGTGGGCGGACGTTCGGGGGGGTGCAGTGAGCCGGCAGCCGTTGCGGTTGGCCATACTCGAAGCCGAGCGGATGTTGGCCACGGCCGGTGTCGCGTCGCCGCGGTTCGACGCCGAAGCGCTCGCCGCACACGTCGTCGGCACCGAGCGGGGGCGGCTGATGCTGCAGCCGCTGGTCGATCCCTCGGTCGTGGAGGCCCTGCGCCGGCTCGTCGTGCGCCGCGCCGCGAGGGAGCCGTTGCAGCACCTGCTCGGCACCGCCGTGCTCGGGCCCGTCGAGGTGGCCGTCGGGCCGGGGGTGTTCACTCCCCG
>JAYSXW010000220.1:0-13679 GCA_043716935.1 Pseudonocardia sp. | reverse complement strand
CGAGCGTGGCCGCCGTCTACTCCATCCGGCTCAGTACCCGCTTCCGCGGAATCACCGTGCGGGAGGGCATGCTGATCGACGGCCCCGCAGGATGGGGCGAGTTCTGCCCCTTCCCCGAGTACGACGACGCCGAGTCGGCACCCTGGCTCGCCGCCGCGCAGGAGGCCGCGGAGACCGGGTGGCCCGCTCCTGTCCGCGACCGCGTGCCGGTGAACTGCATCGTCGCGGCCGTGACCCCGCAGCGCGCCCACGCGATCGTCGCCGGGTCGGGATGTGCCACCGCCAAGGTCAAGGTGGCCGACGAGCCGGGCTCGCTCGACGCCGATCGGGAGCGGGTGGCCGCGGTCCGCGACGCGCTCGGCCCAGCGGGGTTCGTGCGGGTGGACGCGAACGGGCGCTGGAGCGTCGAGGAGTCCATCGGTGCGATCCGGGCGCTGGACCGCGCCGCGGGCGGCCTGCAGTACGTCGAACAGCCGTGCGCGACGATCGACGAACTGGCGGCCGTCCGCCGAGCCGTGGACGTGCGGATCGCCGCCGACGAGTCCATCCGCCGTGCCGAGGACCCGCTGCGCGTCGCCGTCGCGGAGGCCGCCGACATCGCGGTCCTCAAGTGCGCGCCGCTCGGCGGGGTCCGTCGCGCGCTGGCCGTCGCGCAGGCGTGCGGGTTGCCGTGCGTGGTGTCCTCCGCCCTGCAGACCAGCGTCGGGTTGGCGGGGGAGATCGCGTTGGCGGGGGCGCTGCCGTCGCTGGAGTACGCCTGCGGGCTCGGTACCGGTGCGCTGTTCACCGCGGATGTGGTCGACGAGCCGCTGCGGCCCGTCGAGGGGTGGCTGCCGGTCCTGCGGCGAGCACCGGAACCGTCGCGCCGGGGGGCCGTGGCCGCCGACGTGGAGCGGACGGCCTGGTGGGAGGCGCGGCTGTCCCGGTTGACCCGGTGACGGGTCCGTCGCAACCCCGGGTCGCGGGCCGGGCCGGTGCGCCCTACATTCGGCGGCGTGTCGATCGTGGTGGTCGGAGCGGGCGTGGCGGGTGTGTCGTGTGCGGTGAAGTTGCGGGCCGCGGGTGTGCCGGTCCGCGTGCTCGAACGCGGGCGTCGGGTCGGCGGCCGGATGTCGAGCCGGGTGATCGAGGGCCGGCCCGTCGACCTGGGCGCCGCGTACTTCACCGTTCGCGACCCGGAGTTCGCGGAGGTCGTGAGCCGCTGGCACGCTGCGGGCCTCGCCCGGCCGTGGACCTCCGAGCTCGCCGTGCTCGGTGGACCCGCGCGGGTTCGGGCGCCGGGCCCGGTGCGGTGGGCCGCGCCGGGCGGGCTGCGGAGCCTCGTCGTCGAGCTGGCCGACGGCCTCGACGTGTCGCTCGGGCACGACGTCGAGCACGTCGGACCGGGACCCGTGGTCGACGGTGAGCCTGCCGACGCCGTGGTGCTCGCGATGCCCGATCCCCAGGCCCGGCGCCTGGTGGATCCCGGCTCACCCGCCGCCGACCAGCTGGCCGGCCGGGAGTGGCGGCCCGTCATCACCGTCGCCGCCGGCTGGGCCCATCGCGAGTGGGACGCGCTGAACGCGGCGTTCGTCAACGATCACCCGGTGCTCTCGCTCGTCGCCGACGACGGCGACCGCCGGGGCGACGCCGCCCCCGTCCTCGTCGCCCACACGACCGCCGACGTCGCCCGCGAGCACGACGCCGCACCCGACGGAGCGATCGCCCCGGCCCTTGCGGCGGTCGGCGAGCTGCTGGGTGTCCGTTCCGCCCCGCGGTGGACCCACACCCACCGCTGGCGCTACTCCTCCCCGGCGCAGGGCCGCGACGAGCCGTTCCACCTCGGCGACGACGCCGTCGCGCTGGCCGGAGACGGCTGGGGCAACTCGAAGGTCGAGACGGCCTGGCGTTCGGGCGCGCTGCTGGGGCGGGAGCTCGCGAAGCGGTTCGGATAGCCGCGCGAGGGTTACCGTCGTCACATGCCCGCGCTGCTGTTCGCCGACCTCCCGGCCGACCGCGTCCTGCGAGACCCGGACGTCATGGCCTCCTACTGCCACGACGAGGCGGAGTGGGCCGAGCACGGGTGTCCCGTCGCCGTGGTGCGCCCGACCAGCACCGCCGAGGTCGCGGCGATCGTCGGTGAGTGCGCGGGGGCCGGAATCCCGATCGTGCCCCGCGGAGCCGGCACGGGCCTCTCGGGCGGCGCCAATGCCGTCGACGGGTGCGTGGTGCTGTCCACCGAGCGGATGCGGACGATCGTGGAGATCGACACCGGCGAGCGGCTGGCCGTCGTGCAGCCAGGGGTGGTGAACGACGTGCTGCGCGCGGCCGCCGCCGAACGCGGCCTGTGGTACCCGCCCGACCCCGCAAGCTCGCCCTGGTCGACGATCGGCGGCAACGTCGCCACCAACGCGGGCGGGCTGTGCTGCGTGAAGTACGGCGTGACGCGCGACTACGTGCTGGCGCTGGAGGTCGTCACGGCCGCGGGGGAGGTGGTGCGGGTCGGGCGGCGCACCGCCAAGGGCGTGGTGGGGTACGACCTGGCCGGGCTGATGGTCGGCTCGGAGGGCACGCTCGGGGTGATCACGGAGGTCACCGTCCGGCTGCGGCCGCTGCGCACCACCTCGCCGCGCACCGTCGTCGGGTTCTTCGACACCCTGGCCGAGGCCGGCGACGCCGTCTCCCGCGTCACGTCCGCCGGCATCGAACCGTCCGCGTTCGAGCTGATCGACCGCGTCTGCCTGCGGGCGGTGAACGCGTGGAAGCACACCGGCCTGCCGGAGGACTCCGCCGCGCTGCTGCTCGCCCAGACCGACCTGCCCGAGCCCGCCGGGCCGCGCGACGCCGAGGCGATGCACGCCCACTTCCTCGACGCCGGCGCCACCGAAGCGATGCTCTCCACCGACCCGGTCGAGGCCGAGGCGCTGTTCGACGCCCGCCGCCTCGCCTACCCGGCGCTGGAGCAGCGGGGCCAGGTCATGCTCACCGAGGACGTCTGCCTGCCCCGGGGTCGGCTCGCGGAGATGCTGGTGCGCATCGAGGCGATCGCCGCGCGGCGCGACACGACCATCGCGACCGTCGCGCACGCGGGCGACGGCAACCTGCACCCGCTGCTGCTCACCCCACACGGCGACGACGCCGCCCGGGTCCGCGCCCAGGCGGCCTTCGACGACATCGTCGACGCCGCCCTCGAGCTGGGCGGCACGGTCACCGGCGAGCACGGCGTGGGGCTGCTGAAGCGGGCCGGCGCGGCTCGCGAGCTGGGCCCCACCGTCGTGGCGATGCAGCAGGCGATCAAGCACGCCCTCGACCCCCACGACATCCTCAATCCCGGCAAGATATTCGCGGCTCCGCCGCTCGTGCGCCGATGAGTGTGGTGCCCTGTTGTCCGCGGACGTCCCGCCGCGCCCGTCGCGCGCGGTCGTCGGCGGCCCCGGCCTCGATCGCCGCGCGCGCCTGGTGGGACAGCTCGAATCCATCGGCGAGAGTGGTCCGGTGACGACCCTGTTGCCCGCGCTGCTCGACCCGCCCGACCGGCTCGCCCTGCGGTTCGGCGCCGACGAGCTCAGCTACCGCGAGCTCGCCGCGCCGGCGGGAGCGCTCGCCGTCCGGATCGCCGGCTGCGGCCGGGTCGCCGTGCACGCCACCCCGACCGTGGCCACGGTGGTCGGTGTCGTGGGGTCGCTGCTGGCGGGCGTCGCCGTCGTCCCGCTGAACCCGACGCTGGGGGAGCGGGAGCTGGCCCACGTGCTGGCCGACGCCGCTCCGGAGCTGGTGCTCGCCGCGCCCGGAGCGGTACTGCCCGGGCCGCTCGCCGTGCTGCCGCGGGTCGACGTCGACGTCGCCGCCCGCGGTGGCGTCCCGGCCGGGGAGCCCGCGTCGGCGAAGTTGATCATCTACACCTCGGGCACCACCGGCCCGCCCAAGGGCGCGGTGCTCTCGCCCGCGGCGGTGGCGTCCAACCTCGATGCCGTTGCCGCGGCCTGGGAGTGGACCGCCGACGACCTGTTGGCCCACGCACTGCCGCTGTTCCACGTCCACGGCCTCGTGCTGGGAGTCCTCGGGCCGCTGCGCCGCGGCGGCGCCCTGCACCACCTCGGATCGCTCGACGCCACGAGGCTGGCGGCGTCCGGCGCGAGCCTGGTCTTCGGGGTGCCGACGCAGTACCACCGCCTCGCGGGCGAACTGGCGTCCGATCCCGGCTGCGCCGCCGCGATCGGGCGGAGCAGGCTGCTGGTGTCGGGCTCCGCGGCGCTCACCGCCGTCGACCACAGCCGGCTGCTGCGCAGCACCGGGCTCGCCGTACGCGAGCGCTACGGCATGACCGAGACGCTGATCCTGACCGCCGCCCGCGCCGACGAGGAGCCCGAGCCGGGCACGGTCGGACGTCCGCTCCCCGGCACCGAGGTGCGCCTCGCGCCGCTGGACGGGGACGGGGACCTCGGCGCCGTCGAGGTCCGCGGACCGGCCCTGTTCGACGGCTACCTCAACCGTCCCGACGCCACGGCCGCCGCCCGCACGCACGACGGGTGGTTCGCCACCGGCGACATCGGCCGCTGGACGCCCTCGGGCGCGCTCGCCCTGGTGGGGCGCAGCGCCACCGACCTCATCAAGTCCGGCGGCTACAAGATCGGCGCCGGGGAGATCGAGAACGCCCTGCTGGAGCACCCCGGCGTGGCCGAGGCCGCCGTGATCGGGGTGCCCGACGACGACCTCGGCGAGCGCATCGTCGCCTATGTCGTCGTGGACGGTCCGGCGCCGCCCGCCCGCGAGCTGGTCGACCACGTCGCCACGCTGCTGTCCCCGCACAAGCGCCCCCGTGAGATCCGGTTCACCGCCTCGCTCCCGCGCAACGACATGGGCAAGCTGATGAAATCCAGGTTGACGGAAGAATGACGGCAGATGTCCGGTAGTAATCTTCCACGATGGCCGAGACGACGACACCCACCCCGATCCACACCTACCGGGGGCCCGGCGGCGCCGGGCTGCCCCGGCTGACCGCGCTCCCCGGCGTCCACCGCAACGAGGTCGAGCCGCAGCAGGTGCTCGAGTTCGAGCGCTACGACACCGACGACCACCGCCTGGCCGCCGCGGGCATCGCCCTGGCGGTGCGCCGGACCGACGGGGCCGCCCATTGGGAGCTCGACCTGCCCGACGGTGACGCGCGCGAGCACCTGCGCGTCCCGGTGCGCGCGGATACCGGCGTCCCGCCTCAGGTCCCGGCCGAGCTCGACGAGCTGCTCCGCGGCACCACCCGGGAGCGTCCCGTCCGACCGGCGGGTCGCGTCCGCACCGTCCGGGCGATCACCCGCCTGATCGGCGACGGGACGCCCATCGAGATCGTCCACGACCACGTGACGCTCGCGACGCTCGGGCGCTCCACCGAGGTCGAGTCGTTCAGTGAGGTGGAGATCCGGGGCGCTGAGAACGTCGTGGGCGCCGAGCTGACCCGCCGCCTCGCCGACGCCGGCCTCCGTCCTGCCGCGCACGCCGCCGAGGCCGAGCTGGACCGGCTGCTGCGCCCCACCCCGGCCCGCCGCCGCGTCGCACCGAAGGGCTCCGCCGGGGCCGCACTGATTCACTACCTGGCCGGTCACGTCGACCGGCTCGCCGCCGAGGATCTCCGCGTCCGGCGCGACGAGCCCGACTCCGTGCACCAGCTGCGTGTCGCGAGCCGGCGGCTGCGCAGTGCCCTCGCGGCCTACCGTCCGCTGCTCGAACGCGACCGCACCGCACCGATCGTCGACCGGCTGCGTGAACTCGGCCGCGCGCTGGCCCCGGCCCGCGACGCCGAGGTGCTGCAGATGCGCATCAGCGCCGGCCTGCGCGCGCTCGCGCCGGAGCTGCTGCTGGGCCCGGCCCAGGCGGAGGTCACGCGCTACTTCGGTCGCATCGAGGCCGACGCCCGCGCCGCCGTGCTCGCCGAGCTCGACAGCGAGCGCTACACGCGCCTGCGTACCGAGCTCGACGACCTCGTGGTCCACCCGCCGCTGACCCGGCGCGCCCTTCGCCCGGCGGCGACGGAGCTGCCCCGCCTGGTCGCCCGCACCGCCGGGCGGCTGGAGCGGGCGGTGGTCACGGCCACCGATCCGGCCACTCCCCATCGGGACGTCGCCGTGCACGCCGCCCGCAGGGCCGGCAAGCGTCTGCGCTACGCCACCGAGGTGGCCCGGCCGGTGGTGGGCCGGGAGGCGACGGCGTTCGCCTCGGCGCTCAAGGACCTGCAGGCCGCGCTGGGGGAGTACCAGGACACCGTCGTCGCCCGCGAAGCCCTGCGGCAGCTGGGCGCGATGGCCCACGCCGCGGGCGAGAACGGCTTCAGCTTCGGCGTGCTGTTGGGTCGCCACGCGGCCCACGCGGAACGGATCGAGCAGGACCTGCCCGCCCTGTGGGCGTCGGCGTGGACGAAGAAGCACCGCCGCTGGCTCCGCTGACCACCGGCCCGCGTCGCCGTACAGGCCCCGGCGCCGCCGCGACGCCCGCGAGTCGGGGCCTACGTGTGCGCGAGTCGGGCCGTCGGTGTGCGCGAGTCGGGGTCTCCGGTGCGCCCAGTCGGGGCGTCCTGGTGCGCGAGTCGGGGCCCACGGGCGCGCGAGTCGGGTCTCCGGATCCTCCGGTGGTCCAGGGATGCGAGCATCGGCGTCGTGACCGAGCCCCGTGACGTTGTCGGCGACCTGCGCCGGATCGCGTTCCTGCTGGAACGCGCGCACGAGTCGACCTACCGCGTGCGGGCGTTCCGCGGGGCGGTGGCGGCACTGTCGGGTCGCGATCCCGACGAGCTCCCCCACCTGGTCCGCTCCGGCGAGCTGACCCGGTTGAGGGGAGTAGGGGAGGTGACGGCTCGGTGCGTCGTCGAATCGCTCTCCGGTACCGAGCCGGCGTACCTGGCCCGGCTCGAGGCCGCCGATTCGGATCCCCTGCCCGCTGGGGCAGCGGCGCTGGTGGACGCACTGCGTGGCGACTGCCACAGTCACACCGACGCCTCCGACGGCGGCTCGTCACTGCGCGAGATGGCGGCCACGGCACAGGCCCTGGGCCACGAGTACCTGGTCGTGACCGATCATTCGCCGCGTCTCACGGTCGCCAACGGCCTGTCCGCCGAGCGCCTGCGAGCGCAGCTGGAGCAGGTGGCTGACCTCAACGCCGAGTTGGGCGGCGGCTTTCGCGTGCTCACCGGCATCGAGGTCGACATCCTCGACGACGGCGGTCTCGACCAGGACCCCGATCTGCTCGCCCAGCTCGACCTCGTGGTCGCCTCGGTCCACTCCAAGCTCCGGATGCCGCGTGCGGAGATGACCGGACGCATGCTGGCCGCCGTCGCAAACCCCCATGTCGACGTCCTGGGGCACTGCACCGGCCGGATGGTGACGGGCAACCGGAAACGCCCCGAGTCGGAGTTCGACGCCGACGCGGTCTTCGCGGCATGTGCCGACCACGACGTCGCCGTGGAGATCAACTCGCGACCGGAGCGGCTGGACCCGCCCCTCCGGCTGCTGCGCCTCGCGATCGAGGCGGGCTGCTCCTTCACCATCGACACCGACGCCCACGCGCCGGGCCAGCTCGACTGGCTGCGCAACGGGTGCGAACGCGCCGCCCTGTGCGAGCTGCCGGCCGAGCGTGTGCTCAACACCCGATCGGTCGACGACCTGCTGCAACGCACCCGCTGACCCCGACTCGGCCACGTATAGGCCCCGACTCGCGTGCCCTTACGCCCGACTCGCGCACGCATACGCCCCGACTCGCACACCCGGATAGCCCGACTCGCGGGGGCCGTGACGCCGCGAGCCGGAGATCTCTCGGGTCCTGTCGAGGGCCGCTCGCCAGTCCTGATCGACGGTCGCCCGACAGGGTGGCTGATCTCGCGCCGCGCCCGCCCGACCGCTGGAATGGCGGGGCTACGCCGGCCCGAGGAGAGCCGGCAGCCACTGACTCGTGGGCGGCGGGTGGCGAACGGATCTGGGGCCGTCACCCGTCGCCCACGACCCCTGACCCTGCCATGATCACCGCCTGCGGTACCTGAGCTTCACCCGTGACGCGAATGCACCGCAGACTCTGATCACGACGGCCGGGTCAGGCCTGTCGGGCCAGCAGGTCGTCGAGTGTGGGCGGGTCGGCGCCACGGCGGGAGCAGGTGATGGACGCGGCGAGGACGGCCTCGTCGAGCATTGCGTCGAGGGTAGGGCCGTCCAGCGCGTGCAGGTGGCTCCGCCGGGCGGCGCCGAGCAGCTCGCGACGGTGCAGACCGGCGAGCAGGGCCGCGGAGAACGTGTCGCCGGCTCCGACCGTGTCGATCACCTCGACCGGCATCCCGGGTCGGCGACCGCGTTCCCCACCTGCGGTCGCCGCCATCACCCCGTCCCCGCCGAGGGTGACGGCGACGAGAGCGGGGCCGCGTCGGATCCAGTCGGCCAGGACGTCCTGCGGTGTGACGCCGGGCAGCAGCCACGCCAGGTCCTCGTCGCTGACCTTGACGACGTCCGCCACGGCGAGCATCGCGTGCACCCCGGGCAGGACGGCGGCGGGGGAGCCCATGAGCAGGGGGCGGCAGTTCGGGTCGTAGCTGACCGTGGCGGTGGCGGCGGCCCGGGCCAGAAGGTCGCGCAGCACCGCGTCGCCGGGCGGGGTGGTGAGCGCGAGGGAGCCGGAGTGCAGAGCGACCACGGGCCCCTCCAGCGCGTGCGTCAACTCCGCCGGCGTCCACTGCCAGTCGGCGGTGCCGTCAACCCGGAAGTCGTAGCTCGCGCCCCCGTCGGCGCCGACCGAGACGAGCGCCATCGACGTCTGCTCGGTGGCGTGGACGGCGTGGTCGAGCAGCACGCCGTTGGTCTTGAGGTGCTCGCGGACGCGGCGGCCGAGCAGGTCGTCGGCCAGCCGCGCCAGCAGCCGGGCCGGTACGCCGAGCCGGGCGAGCCCGACGGCCACGTTGGCGGGGCTGCCGCCCGGGGCGATCTCGAAGTACCCGTTCACCGGCGCGGGGACCATGTCGACCAGCGCCTCGCCCGCGACGGCGACGATCCCGGTCCCGTTGGTCGTCGTGATGGCCGTCGCCTCCTGTTGTCCGTGTTAGCGGGGTGGCCCTGCTGACGTTCGACGTCAGCGGAGCCACTCCGCTGACGCCGGTGGCGGACCCGCGCCGCCGCAAGTCATCATGCACGACCGTGGCCCCCGGATCCGTGCCCTGGATGGACGCCGAGCTCCGTCGCCTGCTCGCCTTCGGCACCCGTGTGGTGCACCCCGACGGGGGCGCCGCGTGGCTCGACGACGACGGCGCCCCGCTGCTCGACCTCCCCCGCCACACCTACGTCACCGCCCGGATGGCGCACGTGTACGGGCTGGGTGTGCTCCTCGGCGTCGACGGGGCACGCGAGATCGCGGTCGCGCTGCTCGCCTCGCTGCACGCCGCCGCCCGACCCGACGGCTGGGCCCCCACCACCGACGACGACGGGACCCGCGCGGCCTACGACCACACGTTCGTGGTGCTGGCCGCCTCGACGGCCGTGATCGCCGGTCTGGACGACGCACTGCTCCCCACCGCCCTCGCCGCGCTCGACCGCTTCTGGGCGCCCGGACCTGCGATGTACACGGATCGTTTCGACGGCGGCGTGCTCGACCCCTACCGCGGCGCCAACGCCAACATGCACGCCGTGGAGGCACTGCTGGCCGCAGCGGACGCCACCGGCGAGCAGCGGCACCGGGAGCGGGCGCTCGCGATCGCCACGACCGCCATCGACGTCCACGCCCGCGCCTACGGCTGGCGCATCCCCGAGCACTTCACGCCCGCCTGGGAGCCGAGACCCGACTATCACCGCGACCAGCCCGATCACCCGTTCCAGCCCTACGGGGCGACGGTCGGGCACGCGGTGGAGTGGTCGCGACTGCTGCTGCACCTCGACGCCGCCCTCGGACCGGAGGCGCCCGGCTGGGTGCGGCCGGCGTCGACGGGGCTCTACGACCGGGCCGTGGCGGACGGCTGGGCCGTCGACGGCGCCGATGGGTTCGTCTACACCACCGACTGGAATGGCACCCCCGTGGTGCACGACCGGATGCACTGGGTGGCGGCCGAGGCGGTGGCGGCCGCCGCGGTGCTGCACCGTGTCACCGGTGAGGCGCGCTTCGCCACCGACGTGGACAGGTTCTGGGCCTGGACGGACCGGCACCTGATCGACCGCGAGCACGGCTCGTGGCACCACCAGCTCGACCGCCGCAACGTGCCGTCCTCGTCGGTGTGGTCGGGAAAACCCGACCTCTACCACGCGGTGCAGGCCACCCTCCTGCCCCGCCTCCCCGCCGCCCCCGGCCTGGCCCTCGCGCTCCGGGACGACCCTCTGGTCCGACCAGGGTTGACCACGTAGACCGGCCGCCGTGATCGAGCAGGTGACGATGTCATCGACTCGGGGCCGATGACGTCCTGTTCTCAGCGGCCTCGATCCGGGACCCGTTCGATCGCCTGCTCGTGGCGCAGTCGGTGGTGGAGGATCACGGGCAGATCCGCGCCTGCGACGCAAGGTGCTCGTCGGGGAGTGATCGTCACTCCCTCCGCACCACCGCGTCCAGCTTCTCCGACACCCCGTCGTGGCTGCACGCGAGACCCCTCGGGGCGAAGGTGCGCTCAACGATCCGGTCGCCCGTCTTCTCGACGTCCACGAGCTGATCGCCTGATGAGGACCGGTCAGGCCGCGGCGGCCTTCTTGCCCTCGGGGGTGACGGCAAACCACGTGCCGCCGACGCCCTGGCCGCCTGTCGAGCCGGCGACCTTGTCGCCCCCGAACCGGTAGACGGGCCAGCCGCCGACCGTGAGCTGGGCGCCGCCGTCGGGCCGAGCGACCATGCCGACGACCCCCTTCTCGACGCCGTCGAGGTCGAGGGTGCCCTTCGGGTCGACGACCAGCGGCGGCCACTTGGTGGCGCAGTCGGCCACGCAGGCGGTGGTGGGGGTGGGCTTGGCGGTGTCCTTGTCGAAGCGGTAGAGCACGAAGCCCTGCGCGTCGGTGAGGACTTTGCCGAGCGGGGCGATCTCTTTGGCTTTGAGCGCGGGCGCGCCGCCCTTCGCCGCGGGTTCAGCGGCCGCGGACGAGGACCCGGCGGAGGCGCCGGCCGCAGCCGGCGCGGACGAGGCGCCGCCGTCCGAGGCGTAGGGGTCGGCTGCCTCGTAGCCGGAGCCACCGGTGCCCGCCGCGCCGCAGCCGCTCAGGGCGAGGGTGGTGGCCGCGATCGCGGCGAGGCCCAGGCTGCGGCGGGGGGTACGTGTGATCATGGTGTTCGACCTCCGGGTGTCGGTGGCCCGAGCGGGCCGGCACCTGTGACACGGACCCCGCCGCCCTCAGGTTCACCACTCGGGGCTCACCCCCTGTCGGCCCCCTCCGTCGCCCCGCGCACGAAGCAGCGCTGGAACGCGAAGAACACCAGAGCCACCGGGATCGTCATGAGCAGCGCCGCGCCGGGCTTGGGCGGGAACTGGCTGCCCGAGCTGAGCGGCCCGCCGATCAGCGTGGACACGCCGGTGGTGAGGGTGTTGAGCTCTGGGCTCTGCCGCGACACGATGAGGTGCGGCAGCTCGTCCCACGACCCCTGGAACGACAGGATCGTCAGCGTGATCAGCGCCGGGCGATCCATCGGCAGCGCCACCGACCAGAATATTCGGAACGGTCCGGTCCCGTCGATGCGGGCAGTAAACATTCAGCCTTGATGATCAGCGCATTACGTTGTGCCGGTCGCCTGGGTGGCTTCCGGTGGGTGGCGGGCGGGTGTCAGGTGGGTGCGGGTAGTGCCGGCATCCAAGGACGGCCGGTGAGCGCGTCGCGCAGCGCGGTGATCTTGTCGTGGCCGTGTTTCGCGGCGGTGGAGAGGTAACCGAGGATGGTGTAGCGGTTCTCGGTTCGGGCGATGCTGGTCAACCTGCCGGAGATCTTCTGCTGGATCTTGGAGGGGCGTAGGTCGCGTTCGGCCTGGTTCGAGGTGGGCGGCACCTGGAGATCATCGACGAAGCGCAGGACGTCGCCCTCGCGGTCGCGCAGTACTTCCAGCAGCAGCCGGGCCTTGCGCTCGCCGGGGCGGGTGCCGTGGCTGGTGGTGTCGGACAGCCCGACCGCTCGTCCGTTGCGCAGCCGGCGCAGCAGTTCGTCGCGGTGCTCGGCGGGGATCGCGGGCAGGCCCTGATCGCGGGCGAGGTTGGTGTGGTGGATCAGCCCGCGCAGCGCGTCGGCGATCTGGACCGGCCACACCGCATCGGGGTAGACCTGCGCGGCGTCGTCGAGGTCTCGCAGCAGGTGCTGGGTGCAGAGCTGGTGGATCAGGGTGCCGAGCGCGGCGGAGTCATAGGCGGCGTAGCGGTCGTGCACGATCACCGACCCGGACAGCTCGGCCACGACGGAGGCCTTGAACGTGGCCAGCGAGCGGTCCCCGAGCAGGTAGTGGGTGTAGAGCTCGGTGCACGCGACCAGCAGGTAGCGCTCGGCCTTCTTCTTCCCCACCGCGGGGGTCTTGGCGCCGACGCGCAGCGGGGTCTCGTCGCAGCACACCGCATAGGCCAGGGTGATCAACGCCCGGATCCGCTGGTGCACGTCGGTGAGCAGCCCGGCCGTACGGTTGATCATGCCGTAGACGAACCCGACCGACGGGGCGGTGCCGGTCAGTGATTCCAGCAGCGTCACCACCCGGTGCGCGGGCAGAAAGTGCACCACCATCAGATAGACGGCGAACGCGGCCAGGTTGGGGCCGTACCCGACCGGACCGGACCGGGCCCCCTCAGGCCGCACGGCGGTGTGGCGGCGACCGCAGCCGCACTGCACCCGGTGCTGGTCGTACTGGGTGATGGTGACGGCGACCTGCGGGATCTCGTGCTGCTGGTAGCGGTCCACGACACCGAGGTCCCGGGCCGCGCGCAGGTCATCACCGCAGCTGCAGCGGCCTTCGGGGAACCGGTCGCGGCGCTGATCAGGATCATCGGTCCAAGCCAGATGCGTACCCGGCGCCCCGGGCTGCTTACCGCGGGGCCGTTTCGGTCCGCCCCGGCCGCGCGCCTTGTCCGGCTGCGCGGGCTTGCCCGGATCATCATCTTTCGAGGGCGGGTTCGAGGAGTTACCCGAGTTCCGCGACAGCAGATGCTCCAACCTGGCCAGCCGGGCGGTGAGAGCGTCGTTGGCCTCGATCAGCTCCGAGATCTGCACGGCCTGCGCGGTGATCTGCCCGGCCTGGCGGCGCACCACAACGATCAGTTCGTCACGCGACAACTCCTCCGGCTCGACCACCGGAAGATCAAACCGCACACCAGCCGATCACACCGTGACCAACACGCCCACAGCCCAGACCAGCCACAACGCACGAGGCTGAATGTTTACTGCGGGCAGCTTCCCCGACAGAGTCCGGAATGGTGTCGAAGAACTGCTTCATGATGAAGATCCCCGTCGGGTCGACGATCACTGGCGCGATCATCGCCGCGTAGGTGTCGTATATTTCGAGCGTGTTGAGCACCAAGAACTTCGGGATGAGCAATACCACGCCCGGCACCGCCATCACCGCGATGACGGTGCCGAAAACGCTGGTGCGTCCACGGAAACGCAGGCGGGAGAGGGCGTAGGCGGCGAGCGAGTCGAAGAACACCCGCCCGATCGTGATGGCGATCGCCAACGACATCGACGGTGCACTCCACTGGTCGACCGCCGGCATCGATGTGGAGCTCACCGCTCCCGGCGCCACCCCCG
>JAYSXW010000219.1:0-13818 GCA_043716935.1 Pseudonocardia sp. | reverse complement strand
GCAGCGTGACGGTGGCACCGACGGCCGCGACAGCCCCCATCGCGAGCATCGCGGGCCAGCCCAGGGCCTGCGCCACCAGCCCGCCGAGAGCCGGTGTGATGGCGGCACCGACGTAGTTGGCGGTGTTGGACGCCGCCATCGCCGTGGCGGCCCGGCCTGGTGGCGCGAGCTCACCCGCGGCGGTGAAGACCAGCCCGTTCCAGCTGATCGCCAGGGCCGCTGCGGGGACGAGGACGGCGACGAGCAGCGTCGGTGGGCCCGGCTCGACGAGCGCGGCGAGCCCGAACCCGATGGCGACGGCGATCGCCACGATCCGCAGCGGACCCAGTCGCGACCCGGTCCGGTCCGACCATGCGCCGTTGACCAGCCGCCCGGCCGCGCCCAGGACCTGGGTGAGCGCGAGCAGCCCGCCGGCCAGGGCCAGGGACACGCCCGCGCCGGTGTGCAGGACCTCGACGAGGAACACCGAGCCGAGGAACTGCGGCACCACCAGGAGCAGCCCGGCGCCGCCCAGCCGCAGCAGCCGGGGGTCCGCCAGCACCTCCCGCAGGCCGGCGGCGGGCACCGAGCCGCGTGCGGGCCGGTCGGGTGGCTCCCGCACCCACACCGCGACGACGCCCGCGGCGAGGAGGCAGGTGATCGCGAGCGAGCCGAACACGGCGGGGACGCCGGCGGTGCTGATCACCGGGAGGGCGACGGCGGCGAGGGCCGCGCCGATCGGCACCGACGTCTGCCGCACGGCCATCGCGGTCCCCCGGCGCCGGGCCGGGAACCACGTCAGCACTGCGCGTCCGCTCGCCGCGTTGACGCTCGCGCCCGACGCCCCGGCGAGCAGCAGCAACCCACCGGCAACGAGGGGGTCGCGCACCAGCGCGGTGGAGCCGAGAGCGACCGCAGCGCCGAGGAGGCCGACGGTCATCACTCCGCGCTCCCCGTAGCGGTCGGTCGCACCACCCCACCCGATCAGGGTGGTCACCAGCCCGACGGAGACGGCACCGATCAGGAGGCCGACGTGGGCCAGGTCGAGCCCGAAGTACGCGCGAAGGGCCGGGGTGACGGCTGCGAGTCCGAGGAGGTAGGTGGCCGTTGCGGCCTGGGCGGCCGTCCCGACCGCCAGCACGACGTACCGGTACCGCCCCTGCTCGCCCATGCCGTCGACGCTACAAGTGGCTCCCATCCATCGGGCTCATCGTCCCGCTCTCTGGAACTCGGCGAATGCCGCCGCGGATCTGGGCGGCGCGGCCGGGAGGCGGTGCGCCGTCCTCAGGAGGCATCGAGTCGGGGTCGATCGCCGCGGGTGACAGGCGTCCGTCGACGCCGGCGCTGAGTTCGGCCTCCACCGGAACCGAGCGTTTGACCAGGGCCAACGCCACCGGACCGAGTTCGTGGTGCAGCGCCACGGTGCCTACCCGGCCCACCGCCCTGCCATCACGCAGCACCGGATCGCCGGGCACCGGGAGGCGCTCGTCGCCGGCGTCGAGGTGCAATAGCACGAGCCGGCGTGGTGGACGGCCCAGATTGGCGACACGGGCGACCGTCTCCTGTCCGCGGTAGCAGCCTTTGGTCAGGTGGACGGCGGAACCGATCCAGCCGACCTCGTGCGGGATGGTCCGGTCGTCGGTGTCGACGCCCAACCGCGGCGCCGACGCCTCGACGCGCAGCGCCTCGAACGCCATGGTGCCGGCGGGCCGCGCGCCGGCGGTCGTGAGCCGCTCCCACCACGAGGCCTGGGCGTCGCGGGGCACGAGCAGGTCGGCGGCGTCCGGTCCGGGCCACGGCATCCGCCGTACGAGGCCGCCGCCGGGGAGCGGCAGCGCGCCGTGCGGGGCCGCCGGGACGTCGACGCCCACGGCAGCCAGCACCGTCGGTGTCTCCGGTCCGACGATGCTGAGCACGGCGAACTCGGCCGTCGCGTCGCGGGGTTCGACCTTTGACCAGAACACCATCTTCCGCAGGTAGTCGAGAAGCTCGGAGACGCCGTCGGGCTCGGTGTCGAGGTACACGGCCCCGGCGGTGTGTGCGACCACCATGTGGTGCAGCACCCGGCCGGTGAGGTCGAGTACGAGCGCCTCGGTGCCCGTGTCGGTGGGCAACTCGCTGACGTGCTGGGTGAGCAGCAGGTGCAGCCAGCTCAGACGGTCCTGCCCGGTGACGACGATGACGCCGCGGTTGCCGCGGTCAACCACCGCCGCCGTGCGCGTCATGGCCCGCTGCTCGGCGAACGGGTCGCCGCGGTGTGGGGGAACGCCCGGGTCGGCGTCGGCGCCGGGCAGGACCGGTTCGATGGGCGTGCTCATGTCTCGTCCGTGCCGGCGGCGCGGCAGGCCTCGCAGGTACCCGACAGGGCGACGTGGGACACGTCGAGGTCGAAGCCCGACTCGGTCCGCAGCCGCTCCGCCAGACCGTCCATCAGGTCGGTGGGAGTCTCGATCACCGTATTGCAGTGGTGACAGACCAGATGGACATGCTGGTGCTGCTGCTCGGAGTAGGTGGGCGCGCCGTGGCCGAGGTGGGTGTGCCGGACCAGCCCGAGGCGCCCCATGAGATCGAGCGTGCGGTAGATCGTGGTGATGTTGACGGCCGGGGCGGCTTGCTGCACCTTCGCGCAGATCTGCTCGGGCGTCGCGTGGCCGAGATCGCGCACCGCGTCGAGGACGAGTTGTCGTTGCGGGGTCATGCGGAGACCACGCCGGTGCAGCGTGCTGCGCAGAGCCGTGCTCGAGGGCGTCGACTTCGTGTCCACCGGATCCATGGTATTCCTCACCGGTTCCGGCCGGGTGTACCGGTCTGACCTGCGGTCGCGCACGTCCGGAGGGGTGAACGCCCAGATTCGGTATGCTGCGCACGAGTGAACGCCGGGCCTCGGCGAAGACGATCCGTCCACCGTTGACGTCACAGCACGGTGACCACGCTCGGGAGGACCACTGATGACGGCTGATGCGGCCGCTTCCGGCTCGCCACGTTTCGACGTGGTCCTCCGCGGCTATGACCGCAGACAGGTCGACGAGCACGTGGCTCGGCTGCAGCGCGTCGTGGCCCGGATGCGTGCAGATCTCGACTTCGCCCGCAGCCAGCCGATTCCCATCGTGCAGCCGGGGTTCGGCGGCCCTGGTCCGCGTGGGCCGGCGGCGCCCGGCCCGGCGGGGCCCTCCAACCGGTCTGCTCCGGCCCGTCCGGATCCCCGCCCGCAGTTGGGCTCGGACGACTCGCCGGACATGATCGGCACCTTCACCGGCCGCATGCAGAGCATCCTCCAGGCCGCCGAGGAGGAGGCCGAGGAGATCCGCGACCGGGCCCGGGAGGCCGCTCGCGGCGAGGAGCGGAACGCCCGGTCGCAGCTCGACGACCTCACCCGTCAGCGCGACGCCGTCCTAGCGGAACTCGCCCGCCTCCGCGGCCAGCTCGAAGCCCTGCTGGCCGCACCGACGGCCCGCCTGGCCGTCGCACCGTGGTCACCCGGATCGCCGTCGGGCTCGCCCGGTGGTCGTCCTTCCGGGCCCCCCACGGCGCGTCCTGTTCCTCGTCCCCGGCCGCCCGGCGGCCCCGCACCGAACGGCAGCGGGCCCGGTCGTGTCGGCATCGGTGGTGCCGCCGACCACGATGGTCGAAATGGTGTCGGCACGGCCGGAGTGCCCGCAGGCCGCAACGGTGGCGGCCAGGATGGTAGCGGCCAGGACGGTGGCGGCCAGGACGAAGACGGGCGCGACGCGATCGCCCGCGAGGCTGCCGAACGAGACGAGTCCCCGCGCGAGAGCCGTGATGGTGCCGGCCGGGAGACCGTGGGGCGAGTGGGCGGTCGGGTCGGTGCCGGGCCGGACCGGAGTTCACGCGATGGAGCCGTCGCAGCATCCGGCGAGCAGCGATCGGGCCGAGGAGCGCCGGGCGGATTCGTGGCCCCGGGGCAGTCGGGTTCTTCGCAGCAGGGGGTCACCACGCAGGGGGGTGCCGCCCAGGCGGGACGGACGCAGCCCGGCCCGGGTCGGGGGTCGTCGGAAAGGTCTCCGGCCCGTTCGTCCGCCCCCCTGCCAGCCGCCGGCTCATCGGTGGGAGCGCAACCGTCGGCAGGAACGCAACCGTCGGTAGGAACGCAACCGTCGGCAGGAGTGCAACCGTCGGCAGGAACGCAGCCGTGGCCGGTCCGGGCGCCGAATCAGCAGTCGCCGCGCATCCCGGCGGCCCGGACGTCCGCAGAGCCGGCGTCCCCGTCGATCGATGCCACGACGGCGGCACCGCGTTCGTCGGACCGCTCGACGTCTGCTGCGACGCAACGCGGCACGAGCCGGGACTCGGCTGAGCCGGATCGGGTGTCGGCCGGCACGGCCCGTTCGGGTGGCCCCGCCGGCTCGACAAGCGCAGCGAGCTCCCTTGACGCTGGCGCTCGGCCCGGGCCGGCAGGTCCGGCCGGATCGACGGGCGCGGCCGGCCTCGCCCGCACCGGTGGCGCGGACGTCGGGGCCGAGCGGGCCCGCGCCAGGACAGCCGCACACCGCCTGCCCACCGGCGCCTACCCGGCGGTGACCACCCCGTCGATGAGACCGCGCACCGAACCGGAGCCTGAACCGGGAGATCTCTTCCGGCCCACCCGCCGGGTGCCCGCCTCGTCGGCCGAGGACGGCGAGGCGGGCAGTTCGGACGACACTGCCCTGGTGCCCCTCACCAAGGCCGCGGGCCCCGCGGGTTCGGGCGGGCCCGCGCCGGCTGCGGTGGATTCGACCGTCACGGCCGGCGCCGCCCGGCCCGCGGTCGGGGGCGGCTCCCGAGCGGCGCCGGAGGAGCGAGCCGACACTCGGGACACCGGCGAGGACCGACCGGGGAAGGCGCCGCCCGGATCACGCTCTGCATGATCCCGTTGCGCACCGTGAGCGGCCACGGCGTACGGTCCGCAGCCATGCAGTTGCCTCTCACGGCGGATGTTCTGGTTCCGTTCGGTGCCGGTGCGGTCGTGGCGGCCGTCGTCGTGCTCCTGGTGGTGTTCATCGGGTGCCTCCGCCCCCGCGGCGACCGCGCCGACGCCCCACTGATCGGCGCCCACGACTGGACCACAGCCCGCGCGAGCGGTCGGTCGGACGCTTCACCCGTTTCCGGCACCGCAGGCCCGCGCGCCGCTGACCGTGGCACACCGACCGTTGTCCTCGCCTCGCCGGTTCTCACCAGCACTGCTGCACCGTCCATCTCCGACGCTACGGCCGCCCGGTGCGTCTGGACCGAACCCACCCGCTCGGCGGCTCTCGACCCGGTTCTCGCCGCGACCGCGCGGTCCGGCAGGCCGGACTCGGAGCCCGACCGGGCCTGGCCGCGGGGCCGCGCCATGCGGCACCCGGGAGCAGGCCGGGGTCGGGGCGGCAACTGACGGCCTCAGCGGACGTGACCGGACCTGACGGCCGGCCGGCGGCGGAGCCCAGGCCGGCAAGCGGGTCGGCCCGCACCGTCGCGGTAGCCGTGGCTCAGGCCCTCGCGGCCCGGGCGGCGGCCGGCGCCAGCCGCGAGCCCGACCGGGTCGTCCCTCCGACACCACGTGGCGACACCCGCGACCGACTCCTGGCCGTGCTCCTCGACGATCCCGTCGGAGCTGTCGGCGGGACCGTCGAGCTGGAGTCCTGCCCGGGTCAGTTGCGCCGTCTCACCGACGAGATACGCCACGAACGCGGGACGTTGGCCTCGGTCCTCCAACGTCTGGTGCACGCCGGCCTCTCGACCGGTCAGCTGGCCCGGCTGGCGCAGCTGCCCGTCGACGACATCAACCAGATGCTCGCCCCGACCACGCGCTGACGCACTCATCGGCCACTGCGGCCCGAGGGGTACCTCAGCCCGCGATGCGTCGCAGCTGCGCCGACAGGTGGGGTTGCAACGGTTGACCCTCCATCGCGCGTTCGTCGACGTAGCCCAGGTCGCCGCCGTCGACGAGCCCGTAGAGCCGGCGCGAGGCGATGACGTCCTTGGCCGAAGCGGTGCGCAGCACAGCGTCGGTCTCGATCTCCCACGACGTGAGGTTCCGGGCGCGACCGTAGAAGATCTCCGTGATGCCGGTGGCGTGGGTGATCAGGACCTCCAGCTCGCCGCTTGCCTGCGGCCTCCAGAAGCCGGTCTCGCGGGCCGCCGGGCGCAGCACCTCACCGTCGGGTCCGAGCAGCCAGGCCCGTGATTCGTAGGACAGGAACGGCCGGCCGTCGTGAGCGAACACGAGCTGCTGGCCCATCGCGTAGGGCCCGTCGATCGTCGGGTACACGACCTCGCCGGTGCCGCGCCACACCCCGATCAGCGGCAGTAGGCCGATGCACTGGTCGTGCAGGTCCGGGCCCTCGCGAAGGTTGGCGGTGTCGTCGGGGACGGGCAGATCGTCGAAACGGGGTCGGTTGCGCTGCGCGGGGTCCGGCCCGGAGTTCGCGGGGCCGTCGATCGTCCCGGGCATCTCGGGTTCGCTCACGAGGTGGTGCCCGCGTCGAGGGCGGGACCGTCCGACGGGCCCGGATCGCTGGTGAACAACCGTCGCAACAGGTAGCCGGTGAACGCGAGCGTGCCGGCGGACACGGCGATCAGCAGCCCGGAGAAGATCCAGTGCACGACCGCACATACTAATCCTGCCGCCAGAGCCGGCGGCGGAGCCACCCGTCACCGATGGCAGCAAAGCCACCTCGACGCCGGCCGACGGCGTGAAGGTGGCCCTGCTGCCACATGGTGACCCGGACGCCGCCGTCAGGCGAGCGCCACCTCGGCCTCGTGGAGGCCCGGTCCGCCGGCCTCCAACGTCGTCTCGCCGCGGCCGGCCCGGCTCAGTGCGCGCACGGTCCACGTGCCCGGTGCGGCGAAGAAGCGGAAGCCGCCGGTAGCGGATGCGACGACCTCTGCGGTGAACTCACCGGTGCCGTCGAGCAGCCGCACGAAGGCGCCGGCCACCGGCTTGCCGCCGGCGACGACCCGGCCGGTCAGGACGGTTTCCCGGTTGAGGTCGGTGCCCGGGGGCAGTGCGGCCGCCTGATCGGGTGCGCCGCACATCAGCGGCCGGAACCCAGCTCGATCGGCACGCCGATGAGCGAGCCGTACTCGGTCCAACTGCCGTCGTAGTTCTTGACGTCGCCGTGGCCGAGCAGTTCGTGCAGCACCACCCAGGTGTGCGACGAGCGCTCCCCGATCCGGCAGTAGGCGATCGTGGCCGTGGACCCGTCGAAACCCTGCTCGCCGTAGAGGGCGGCGAGCTCCTCGTCGGACTTGAACGTGCCGTCCTCGTTGGCCGCCTTGCTCCAGGGGATGTTGATCGCCGACGGGATGTGACCCGGCCGCTGGGACTGCTCCTGCGGCAGGTGCGCGGGCGCGAGGATCTTGCCGGAGAACTCGTCGGGGGAGCGGACGTCGACGAGGTTCTTGGCGCCGATGGCCTCGACGACCTCGTCGCGGAACGCCCGGATCGACGTGTCGGGCTGCTGCGCGGTGTAGGTGGTGCCCTTGCGCTCGACGACGTCGGTGGTCAGCGTGCGGCCGTCGAGCTCCCACTTCTTGCGCCCGCCGTCGAGCAGCTTGACCTCGGCGTGCCCGTAGAGCCTGAACTGCCAGTAGGCGTAGGCGGCGAACCAGTTGTTGTTGCCGCCGTAGAGGACGACGGTGTCACCTTCCGAGACGCCCTTGGCGGAGAGCAGCTGCTCGAACTGCTCCTTGCCGACGATGTCGCGGCGCACCGGGTCCTGGAGCTCGGTGGTCCAGTCGACCTTGACTGCTCCGGGCAGGTGACCGCCGTCGTAGGCGGTGGTGTCCTCGTCGACCTCGAGGAGAACGACGCCGTTGGTGCCGAGGTTCTCCTCGACCCAATCGGCGGTGACCAGGACGTCCTGGCGAGTCATGCGCTGGCTCCCTGCTTGTTGATGTGGCGGCGCTTGTTGATGTGGCGGCGAGGACGGGCTGCGGTCAGGGTCGCTGCGGCGCGCGCGCCGGGGAGACCGACCGGTGGGTCACCGGACACGGAGCGACTCCTGAGAAGGGGTGAACGGGAGGGTGGGGCCGATGCTCAGGAGGCCCGACACAGGCAGCTGCCGACGCGGCACAGGTCCACTGCGCGTCGACGGGTCAGCGGCCAGTTCACGGGCCGGAGAGTAGCCGAGGAACACCCGCCACGGGGGTGGGCCGTCGCACCAGCTCGGGCCGGGATCGCCCGGTCAGCTCCCGTCGAGCGTCAGGTCCCGGGCCGTGCCGCTGATCTCGATCAACCCGTTGCGGGCCCGTAGCGCCGTGGGCGTCACCCGGAACGGGAGGGACCCGGGATCGATGCGCAAGGTGAACATCTGCGTGACGGCCCGTTGCACCGATGCGGGGAGCGCGGGTGCGTCGGTGCCACCGAGCCGGACGTCGCGGGGCACGATCTGGGCCTGGCCGTCGACGATTTCCAGTGTCGCGATGACCGTCACCTCGCCCTGCTGACCGAACAGGCTGCCCGTCCCGACGATCCGGGCGAGGGTCTCGGGGTCGGCCTCGGCCAGGGACGCCTCGGCGCCGTCCTCGACGGCCTGGGCCACGGCCTCCGCGTCGAGGGACTCGATCCGCATCTTGGTGACGCCCGGAACGAGCCGTTCGAGGTCGTTGGCAGAGATCTTCACGGTGCCCTGCGCGTCCTTCACCTGCAGCGTCTTGGCCCCCGGGCCGAGCAGCATCGCCAGGGGTGCGGTCACCTCACGCAGCTGGGCGGTGACGTCCAGCTCGCGCAGCTCCCCGACGCTGACGCGGGTGGCCTCGACGTCGACGCTGTCGTAACGGCCCGAGATCGCCTGGGTGAGGAACGGGAAGCCGTTGATCCGCACCGAGGGATCGTCGACGAGCCCGAGCTGGGAGCGCATCTGGCGGGAGACGGCCGACTCGGTCAGCGCGGCGGCACCGAAGTCGGCGACGACGAGCAGGCCCGCGAGCACCAGCAACACCATGATCGTGCGCCGCAGGCCGCTCCCGGGCCGACGCGTAGGGGCCCTCCTGCGGTGGACGCCGGTGGCGTGGTCCATGCGGTGACTCCTCGGATCGAACTCGCTCCCCAGCATGCCCGGCCGCCGTTCCGCGAGGTGCACCGGCATGCGGCACGGCCTGCCGAGCGAGGTGCACCGGCCTGCGGCACGGCCTGCCGAACGAGGTGCACCGGCCTGCGGCAGGGGCTCCCGAGGGCGCCGACACGGATCACTCGACCGGGTGACGACGTGAGCTGGGACGCGAGGGTCGTGACAAAGCGCGATACCCGGTTATCCTGCAGCGATCCGCGTGACGGTGTTCCGACCGGGTCACGTGGATGTGAACGGTGAGTCGTCGTCGCCCGCCGTGAACCGATGCGGGGTGCCGCCGTGGCACCCGCGATCCCCGGTGGGAGAGGGAGGCACCCATGGAGCTCCTCCTGCTGACCGCCGACCCCGAGCCGGGGTCCGTGCTGCCGGCGCTCACGCTGCTGCCCCATGGTGTGCGCACGGCTGCACCCGCGGTGGCGGCGCTGCTCGACGCGGGACCCCACGACGCGGTCCTGGTCGACGCGCGCACCGACCTGGTGGCGGCCCGGAGTCTGTGCCGCCTGCTGGGCAGCACCGGCATGGGCGTCCCGGTGATCGCCGTCCTCACCGAGGGCGGGCTGGTGGCCGTCTCGGGCGAATGGGTGGTGGACGAGATCCTGCTGCCCGGCGCGGGGCCTGCCGAGGTGGACGCGCGGCTGCGACTGTTGAAGTCGCGGCCGGGAGCCGACACCGGACGCGACGGCGGGGCGCTGGTGCTCGGCGAGCTCGTGATCGACGAGGCCACCTACGCAGCCCGGCTGCGAGGCCGGCTCCTCGAGCTCACCTACAAGGAGTTCGAGCTGCTCAAGTACCTCGCGCAGCACGCGGGCCGGGTCTTCACCCGCGCCCAGCTGCTGCAGGAGGTGTGGGGCTACGACTTCTTCGGTGGGACCCGCACCGTCGACGTCCACGTGCGGCGCCTGCGCGCAAAGCTGGGCACCGAGCACGAGCAGATGATCGGCACCGTGCGCAACGTCGGCTACAAGTTCGTGCGGCCCAGCCGCAACGGGCTCGGGGTGACCGCGGTGCTCGGCAGCTCCGACGACGGCCCGGCCGAGGGTTCCGACGACGGCGAGGCCGAGCGGGTCGGCATGCGCGTCTCGGGAATGGTCTGACCCCCCGCGTAGGGTCGCCCCGATGACCGAGCTGTCGTGGCGCGCCGGGCTCACCGAGGCCGAGGTCGGCGAGGTGCAGTCGCTCGTCGCGGCCGTCACCGAGGCCGATGGCACGGCGCCGCTGTCCGAGCACGTCCTGCTGCACCTGCGTCGCGGCGGTGACACGGACGCCGCCCACCTGCTCGCACGAGCGCCCAGCGGGGTGCTGGTCGGCTTGGCGCACCTCGACGTCACCGATCCCGTGGCCGGTGGCGCGGCCGAGCTGGCGGTGCATCCCGCCCACCGCCGCGCCGGGCTGGGCCGGCTGTTGGTGCAGACGCTGCTGGACCGGATGGCAAGCTCCGGCGCGCCCGTGGGCGGCCGGCTGCGGCTGTGGGCGCACGGCGAGCACCCCGCCGCCGTCGCGCTGGCTGCCGGCCTCGGCTTCGCCACCGCCCGCGTGCTGTGGCAGATGCGGCGCAGCCTGCCCGGGCCCCCGACCGCGCCCGAGCTGCCCGCGGGCGTCACGCTGCGCTCGTTCGTCGTCGGCCGGGACGAGGCCGAGTTCCTGCGCGTCAACAACGCCGCCTTCGACGGGCATCCCGACCAGGGCGGGTGGGACCTCGACCAGGTCAAGCTCCGCGAGGCCGAGCCGTGGTTCGACCCCGCGGGCTTCCTGCTGGCCGTGGACGCGGACGACCGGCTGCTGGGCTTCCACTGGACGAAGGTGCACGGCGGCGTGACCGGCGGCGAGCACCAGCACGACCCCATCGGCGAGGTGTACGTCCTCGGGGTGGATCCGTCGGCCCGCGGCCTGCACCTCGGCTCGGCACTCACCCTCGCCGGGCTTCGGTACCTGCGTGATCGCGGGCTCGACCAGGTGATGCTCTACGTCGAGGCCGACAACGCCGTCGCCGTGCGCGTCTATCGCGATCTCGGCTTCACCCGATGGGACACGGACGTGTCCTTCGTGCGCTGAGTTCCGTTCACCCGTTCGCAACCGGGGTGGGGAACGCGCGCGACCCGTCACCGCAGGTCACGGCGAGCTAACGATCTGTGCGACGACGTGCGATCTCTTCGGCGTGGAGCCGTTGTTCATTTCGCGTTCACCTCGACGGTGGGGTGCGTGCACCGGGCTTACCTACCTTCGCGCCGGACGGCCTCCGAGCCGTGCCACCCCGAAAACGATCCAACGGAGGAATCAGGTGCAGAACTTGCGACACGAGTCGCGTGCCCGTCTTGCCGCGGTGGGTGTCGCTGCCACCAGCGCCCTGCTGCTCGCCGGCTGCGGAGCGGCCAACGAGGCGACCGCCCCGGCCAACGGCGCCGGCGGCGCTTCCTCGGCGGCCGCGGTGACCGGCACGATCGCCGGCGCGGGCGCGAGCACCCAGCAGGCCGCGTCGCAGGCGTGGGTCGCGGGCTTCCAGGGCAACAACCCGGATGCTGTGATCAACTACGACCCGGCCGGTTCGGGCGCGGGACGCACCCAGTTCATCGCCTCGGGTGTGGACTACGCCGGCAGCGACTCCCCCGTCAAGGCCGACGAGCTCACCAAGGCCAACGCCCGCTGCGGCGGCAGCATCGTCGAGGTGCCGGTCTACGTCTCGCCGATCGCGGTGGTCTTCAACCTGCCGGGCGTCACCGATCTGCAGCTCTCGCCGGCCACCGTGGCGAAGATGTTCAACAAGCAGATCACCACGTGGAACGACCCGGCCATCGTGGCCGAGAACGCCGGCGTCACGCTGCCGGCCACAGCGATCGCACCGGTCAACCGCTCGGACAAGTCGGGCACCACGGCCAACTTCACCGACTACCTGAAGAAGGCCGCGGGCGCCGACTGGCCCTACGACTCGGCCGACGTGTGGCCGGTCCAGGGCGGCGAGGCCGCCTCGGGCACCTCGGGTGTCGTCGGCGCGGTCAAGGCCGGCAACGGAACTCTCGGCTACGCCGACGAGAGCCAGGCCAAGGGCCTGGGCGTCATCAAGATCAAGGTCGGTGACAAGTTCGTCGCGCCGAGCGCCGAGGGTGCCGCCAAGCTCCTCGACACCGCGGAGAAGGTGAGCGGCGGCGGCGCCAACGAGTTCGCCTACACCCTCAACCGCACCACCACCGAGACCACGGCCTACCCGGCCACCCTGGTCTCGTACTTCATCGCGTGCGCCAAGTACCAGGACGCGGCGAAGGCCAACCTGGTCAAGGCCTACCTCAGCTACATCGTGAGCAAGGAAGGCCAGGACGCCGCCCAGAAGAACGCCGGGTCGGCGCCCCTCTCGGACGACCTGCGGGGTCAGATCACCCCGGCGGTCGACTCGATCACGTCGGGTACCTGACACCTGTTGTCCCTATCCCGCTGCCCGGGCGTTCGCCATCATGAGGGCGAACGCCCGGGCGGTCGGGCGTTCGAGCCCGTTCCTCCCGATGCCCGACCTCTCGCAGTGAAGGGGACGATGTGACCACGTCCACCGCCGAGCCGACAACGGCGCCGCCCACGACGAAGCCCGTCACCCAGGTTGGGGACCGGATCTTCGCAGCCACCTCACGCGGCGCCGGGATCCTCATCCTCGTCCTGCTCGCCGGCGTCGCGGCCTTCCTCCTCGGGCAGGCCTTCCCCGCCTTCCTCGCACCGTCGGCCGACCTGCCCGGCGGTGTGACCCTCGCCGCCTACATCGGGCCGCTGATCTTCGGCACGCTCCTGTCCTCGGTCATCGCGCTGATCATCGCCACGCCGCTGGCGATCGGGGTCGCCCTGTTCATCACCCACTACGCCCCGCGCCGCCTCGCCCAGGGCCTGGGCTACCTCATCGACCTGCTCGCCGCCGTGCCCAGCATCGTCTTCGGCCTCTGGGGCGCCAGCACCCTCGCCCCGGCCACCCTCGGCCTGTCGAGCTGGCTCAACACCTACCTCGGCTGGATCCCCCTGTTTGCCGGCCCGGTGTCGGTCACCGGCCGGACGATGCTGGTCGTCGGCGTCACCCTGGCCGTGATGATCCTGCCGATCATCACGGCGGTGTCGCGCGAGGTGTTCCTCCAGACCCCCAGGCTGCACGAGGAGGCGGCCCTTGCCCTCGGCGCCACCCGCTGGGAGATGATCCAGATGGCGGTGCTCCCTTTTGCCCGCCCCGGCATCATCTCCGCCTCCATGCTCGGCCTTGGCCGCGCTCTCGGCGAGACACTCGCGGTAGCCATGGTGCTCTCACCGGCCATTGTGATCAACTTCTTCCTCCTTACGTCGCAGAATCCGAACACAATCGCGGCGAACATCGCGTTGCAATTTCCCGAGGCATCCGGAATCGGTGTCAGCACCCTCATCGCCTCGGGACTCGTGCTCTTCGTGATCACCTTCATCGTGAACGCGATCGCTCGTTTTGCGGTGAATCGCCGCAAGGCATTCTCGGGAGCGAACTAGTGGCTGTCACTGCGGCGGGCCCGATGCCGAACGCCCTCACCGCCGGTCGCCTGCCTAGAGGCGCGGTGTGGATGGTTCTACTCGGCAGCTGGGCGCTCCTCGCCATCGTCTTCGCCCTCGTGCAGATAGCCGGTGTGACAAAGCAGTTCAACCTCGTCGGCGCGATCTTCTTCGGCACGGTGCTCTACAACGTTCTGCTGTTCATGATCACCCACCTCGTGGAGGGTGCACGCCAGGCCCGGGACCGCCTCGCCAGTTCCCTCGTCGCTACCGCGTTCATCATCGCGCTGCTCCCGCTCGTGTCGCTCGT
>JAYSXW010000218.1:0-13872 GCA_043716935.1 Pseudonocardia sp. | reverse complement strand
CCGGCGGCACCAGGACGTGATCGATCTGGATCCCCAGCCATCTCGGCACGGACGAGGGGTAGGTGCCGAGCAGCCCCCGTCCGGTGCCGGCGGCGGCGCTCGCACCGACCGCGCGGAGCAGGCGGTGGTCCCGTGTCGCGTTCAGGTCCCCGACGACGATCGCTCCGGCCGATCCCCAACGAGCGGCCACCGAGAGGTCACGCCGCCATGCGGCGGTCAGCGGGCCCCTGGTCGGGGTCGCGGCGTGTACGGCGTAGAGCCGGTTGTCGCCGAGCAGGCCACCGCTCACCTCGACGTGCGCGAGCCGCATCTCGTGCCCGGGCCGCAGCTCGACGTCGGCAGCCCGGGGACCGGCCAGCACCGTGACACCCCAGGCGTCGGCCTTGCCCGGCCCGTTCGAGGCGAGGCCGCGGTACCCCAACCCGGCGACGAGCGGGACCAGCTTGGCGCAGTAGTCCGCGCCCGCCTCGGGCAGTACCACGAAATCCGGGGACTCCCGTTCGACGAGCCGTGCGATGGCAGCGGTGTCGGCCTGCCCGAGCAGGACATTCAGGCTCAGGATCGTGACGTCGTCGGGTCCGGGCCCGGGCCGCCGCGTGCGCCGGGCCCGGGCCGCGACCGGGGCGAGGCCGGCGAGTGCCGCGGCGCCGAGCGGGACGGCGACCCGGCGAGTCCGAGGGTGCAGGCCCGCCGTCGCGGCCGCCAGCAGGACCGCCACGGCCAGGTGGGGCCGCCAGGCCATGACCATCACCAGCGGGAACCGGTCGAGCACGCGGTAGCCGTCGATGCTCATGCCGGCTCAGGAAGCGACGGAGCGCTGCACGACCTCGAACTCCAGCAGCGCGGAACCCGACGCCACCGGCCGCGCCCGCTCGCCGGAGTGCGCGTCCATCGCCGGGCCCGCGAGCCACGCCTGGAACGACTCCTCGTCCTCCCAGTGCGTGAGCACGAAGTACCGAGTCTCCCCCGAGACGGGGCGCAGCAGCTCGAAGGAGAGGAACCCGGGCTGGCCGTCCACGGCGTGCAGCCGGTTGGCGAACCGCTTCTCCAGCTCGGGCCCGGCGCCCTCGGGGACCTCGATGGCATTGATCTTCACGACGGCCATGCCGACAGGTTAGTCAACGTCGTGGGCGGCGGGGATCGTGGACTCGGCAGCGACGGAGGATGAGGGGACAACCGTGACCGAGCAGGTCGATGGGTTCGATCGGCGGACCGTCCGGACCGATGACGGAGTAGATCTTGCGGTCACGGAGTTCGGGGGCGCCGGAGCGCCGGTCCTGCTGCTGCACGGGCTGATGGGCCGGGCGTCCACGTGGTGGCCGGTGGCGCAGTGGCTCGTCGGGCACGGCCGGGTGCTCGGCCTCGACGCCCGCGGCCACGGCCGGTCCGCCGCGCGCGGGCCGTGGACCGTCGAACGCATGGCCGCGGACGCGGCGCGGGTCCTCGACCGGCCCGGGATCGTCGTCGGGCACTCGATGGGCGGGCTGCACGGGATCGCGCTGGCCGCCGCCCGACCGGACCTGGTGCGGGCGCTGGTCGTCGAGGACATGGGGGTGAACTTCCGGGGTGTCGACGCCGCCGCCACCAGCGCGTGGTTCGAGGCCGTCCCCCAGCCGTTCCCGTCCCTCGCCGCGGTGCGGGAGGCGTTCGGGTGGCCGCGGCCGGAGTTCGGCGAGTACCTGACCGAGTGCGTCGAGGAGCGTGCGGACGGCTATCACCTGCTGGCGGCCGTCGAGCACACGACGGAGATCGCGGCGGAGTGGGCGCGCACCGACTTCTGGGACGCCCTCGACGCCGTGCGCTGCCCCGTCCTGCTGATCGAGGCGCAGGAGTCGGTCGCGCCGCCCGGCCAGATGGCGGAGATGGCCGGCCGGCTGTCCGACGCCGTCCACGTCCACGTCCCCGGCGCCGGCCATCTCGTGCACGCCACCGCCCCGGGCCCCTACCGGGCGGCGGTGCAGGCCTTCCTGGAGCGGCTCAGCCGCTGATCTCCACGCCGGTCACCCGGGCCCGGACCGGCACCACCGGGTGCAGGGCGGCGAATGCCTCGGCCGGTCGTGCGGTGGCCAGCACACAGTGGGGGAGCCAGCCGCCCGGCAGGTAGGCCGCCACCGGTCCCGTGACGCGTCCGGCCAGGGCGTCGTGGATCGCGGTGTGCACGGCGAGCAGCTCGGCGTCGACGACGGCGGCGAGCACCAGTTCGTCGGGCCGCCCGGCCACCGTCCCGAGCGTGGCGAGCCAGATCGACGGCAGCGCGAGCAGTCGCATCTCGGCGTCCAGCGCCTCCCGCGCGGCTGCGGGGACGGACGTCGCCGCCGCGGCGACGACGGCCGGCGGCCCGGAGGGAGCGGCGGCGACCCGCCCCCGCAGCGCGGCGAGCGCCTCGCAGGCGTCGGGATCGAGCCGGAACCGGACGTACTGCCGGCTCATGCGGGTAGCGCGAAGCGGCCGTCGTGGTGCTGCTCGGCCAGGCCGTCGACCAGCAGGGAGTGCAGGCATCGGTCGCGTTGCCCGGCCTGCGGCCACGCCGCGTCCAGGGCGGTACGGGCGACCGGGCCATCGGCACCGCGCAGGACGTCGAGTAGCCGGCCGCGGACCTGCCGGTCGGTGCCCGCGAACCCCTGTGCGGGCTTGCGCGGGCCGTCGTAGGCCGGGCGTCCGGCGGCCTGCCACGCGCACACGTCCCGCACCGGGCAGGTGCCGCACCGGGGAGCGCGGGCGGTGCAGACCACCGCACCGAGTTCCATCAGGCCGGCGGAGATCACAGCGGCGGTGGCGTCGTCCACGGGCAGGATGGTGTCGACGTCGGCGAGATCGGCTCGGGTCCGGGCCGGTCCGGCGTCCCCGGCTCCGTGCACGGCCCGGGCGACGACGCGGCGGACGTTCGTATCGACGACGGGCACGCGCAGCCCGTACCCGAACGCCATGACGGCCCGCGCGGTGTAGGAGCCGACGCCCGGCAGGGCCTCCAGGGCGTCCGCGTCGGACGGGACGACGTCACCGTGCGCGGCGGAGATTACGGCCGCGGCCTCGTGCAGCCGCAGCGCGCGCCGCGGGTAGCCGAGCTTGCCCCAGGCACGCAGGACGCCGGCTCGCGACGCGGCGGCGAAGGCCGAGGGGGTGGGCCAGCGGGCCGTCCAGTCGAGCCATATCGGCTCGACGCGCGCCACCGGAGTCTGCTGGAGCATGAACTCGCTGACCAGGACTCCCCACGGCGTGGTCCCGGGCCGGCGCCACGGCAGGTCGCGCTGGTGCGCGAGGTACCAGTCGTGCACGAGATCGGGCAACACCTGCCGGATGGTGCCACGTCGGCGGTGAGTGGACATCGGTGCCCGGCGCCGGGGTGCAGCGGAGTCACCCCGCTGACGTTCAGCGTCAGCGGAGCCACTCCGCTGCACCCCGGGAGGAGTCAGCGGATCGCCTGGACCAGCCCGCCGATCTCCCGTACTTCGGTGATCTTCATTCCGGCCGGCCCCGGCCCGCTGTCGGGCGGGACGAGTGCCTGGGTGAAGCCGAGGCGGGCGGCCTCGGCGAGTCGCCGGTCCACGCCCGCGACGCGCCGGACCTCCCCGGCCAGGCCGATCTCCCCGATGACGACGACGTCGGCGGGCAGTGCGACGTCCCGCCGTGCCGAGGTGATGGCGAGGGCCAGCGCAAGGTCGGCGGCGGGTTCCAGCACGCGCATCCCGCCGACGGTGGCGGCGTAGACCTCGGCGTCGTGCAGCCGTACGCCGGCACGCTTCTCCAGCACCGCGAGCAGCATCGCGACCCGCGCGTTGTCCAGCCCGCTGACGGCGCGGCGCGGGCTGGGGATGTCCTTGCCGGTGACGAGCGCCTGCAGCTCGGCAGGCAGCGGGCGGCGGCCGTCCATGACGATCGTGACGGCCGTGCCCGGCACCGGTGGGCCGTCGAAGCGGACGAGGAACAGTCCCGACGGATCAGGCATGTCGACGATGCCGGAGTCGCGCAGCTCGAAGCAGCCCACCTCGTCGGCGGGGCCGAACCGGTTCTTCACCCCGCGGACCATGCGCAGCGTCGAGTGCTTGTCGCCCTCGAACGAGAGCACGACGTCGACGAGGTGCTCCAGTACGCGCGGCCCGGCGATGGATCCGTCCTTCGTGACGTGCCCGACGAGCACCACCGGCAGCCCACGTTCCTTGGCCAGCCCGGTGAGCGCGATCGTGACGGCGCGGGTCTGCGTCACCCCGCCGGGAGCGCCGTCCGCGTCGCCCGTGGACATCGTCTGGATCGAGTCGACGACCAGCAGGTCGGGGCGCAGCTCGTCGAGGTGCCCGACGATCGCCCCGAGGTCGGACTCGGCGGCGAGGTAGAGCTCGTCGTGCACGGCGCCGGTGCGTTCGGCCCGCAGCCGCACCTGACCGGCGGACTCCTCGCCTGTGACGTACAACACGCGGCCGGTGCGGGCCGCTTTCGCCGCCACCTCCAGCAGGAGCGTCGACTTGCCGACGCCCGGCTCCCCGGCCAGCAGCACCACGGCGCCGGGCACCATGCCGCCGCCCAGCACGCGGTCGAGCTCGGGGACACCGGTGGGCCGGGCGCGGGCGGAGTCGAGGGCGACGTCGGCGATGCGACGGGCCGGCGCGGTCGGGGCGCCGGCGGCCACCCGCACCCGGGTCGGGGCGGTCGCGACGGGCGCGGACTGTTCGAGGCTGCCCCAGGCCTGGCACGACGGGCAGCGGCCCACCCACTGCGCAGTCTGGTGGCCGCACTCGGCGCAGCGGTACCCGGCGCGGGCGGTGCGGGGACGCGGCGGCACCCGGTCAGCCGGTGGACTCGGCCTCGCGCGCGGCGCTGGTGGTGCCGACCGGCACGTCGAGCCGGATCGGCCCGGCCTTCTCGAACACGAGCACGACGGGGTAGGTCAGGCCGGCCCGAATGTCGTCGTTGAGCCCCGTGAGCACGAGCTGCGCCTCGGCCGATCTGGAGCCCGAGGACCCGAGAACGGAGGAGGACCCGGTGGTCGGGGCGGCGGCGGCAGAGGAGGCGGTGGGGGAGGGAGGGACCGACGGGAACGGAGAGGCCGAGGCGGAGGCGGCCGGAGAGGGTGCGGCCGAGGTGGCGGGTGCCTCACCGGCTCCGGGCTGTAGACCGGCCGTGGTCGACGGCGCGGCGGAGGCGGTGGACGCTGCGGGCTCGCCCTCGACCAGCAGGGACTGCCCGCCCGGAACGGTGGCGTCCCCGCTGATCTGCACCGACGCGGCCACCCGGCTCGATGCCGACATCAGTCGGTCGGTCTCCGCGCCGATGTTGATGATCCGCATCTCCAGGGGGGCCCGGCCGCCGCGCCGGTAGATCGCCGCGCCCTCGGCGTCCTCGCCGTAGGTGATCTGCGCCTCGCGGACCGCGATGGTGCCGACGGTGACGGCGGCCCCGTCGACGGCGGCGACCTGGGTGCTGGTCTGGGCGAGCTGCCCCGCTCCGCACCCGGTGAGCGCGACGGCTCCGATGACGGCGCCGATGGCGACGGCTGCTCCGGTGGGACGGGGGCGGTCGGTGCGGCTCACGGCGTGGGCGTCCTTCCCGGGACGTCGAGCACGTCACGCCCGCCCTGCGGGCCATCGTCCACGTGCGCGGCTGGCGTGGGTCGGATGGTTCGACCTGGTCGTAAGCCTAGCCACGGGCCTCACCCAACGTTGACGTGGCTGCGGAACGCACGTTTCCGGCGCGTTGTCAAGCCCCTGACCTGCGACGACGTGCCGGGCTGGACGGCGGTGCCCACTTCGGTCGTGTTAACCTGAGGGCAGCGAAAGGGGCTTGTGACACATGGTTTTCAAGGTCGGAGAGACCGTTGTCTACCCGCACCACGGTGCCGCTCTCATCGAGGCCATCGAGACCCGCACCATCAAGGGCGAGGCGCGCGAGTACCTCGTCCTGAAGGTGGCCCAGGGCGATCTGACGGTCAAGGTCCCCGCCGAGAACGCCGAGATCGTGGGCGTGCGCGACGTGGTGGGTCAAGAGGGTCTGGACAAGGTGTTCGAGGTGCTTCGCGCCCCGCACACCGAGGAGCCCACCAACTGGTCGCGTCGATACAAGGCGAACCTCGAGAAGCTGGCGTCGGGTGATGTGAACAAGGTGGCCGAGGTCGTCCGCGACCTGTGGCGCCGCGAGAAGGACCGCGGGCTGTCCGCCGGCGAGAAGCGCATGCTCGCCAAGGCACGGCAGATCCTCGTCAGCGAGCTCGCGCTCGCCGAGGGTACGGACGAGAGCCGCGCCGAGCTGCTGCTCGACGAGGTCCTGGCCACCGCGTCCGCCTGAGCGCCGCCTGCCACGATCACCGCGTGAACGTCCCTGCGTGAACGTCACTGCGGTGGTGGTGGCCGGCGTTCGGCCTGGTCATCTCGACACGCTCACCCCCATCGGTGGCGTGCCGATGGTGACTCGTGCCGTCGACGCGGTACTGGCGTGTGGGATGAAGGTCGTGGTGCTCGACGAGCAGGCCCGACGCCACGCCGTCAGTCGGGCGTGCGCGGGTCAGCCCGTACGCCTGCTTTTCCCGCATCGACCCCACGCCGGTCAACGAGCCGTGGGCACGTGGGGTGACGGTCTCGTCGTGGGTGACGTGGTCGTGTTGCACGATGCTGCGCGTCCGTTCGCGCCGCCGGCGCTGTTCGATGCGGTGGTCGGTGCTGTTCGTGCCGGTCACGCCGCTGCAGTGCCCGTCCTCCCGCTGACCGACACCGTCAAACTTCTCGACGCCGTCGGCTCCGTCCTCGGCACGCCCGACCGCAGCGGGTTGCGCGTCGTCCAGTCCCCGTACGCGATCCGGGCGGAGTTGTTGCAGGGCGTACCGGTCGGGGCGCTGACGCCGTCGGTCGTCCTCGACGCCGCTCTTGTCGTGCACACCGTCGCCGGTGATCCTGCTGCCTTCGCCGTGCTCTCCGCGTATGACCTGGAGCGCGCCGAGCTGATGGCGGGCCGGGTGCCGACGTGAGGGTCGGCATCGGCACCGACGTGCACCCGATCGAGCCCGGGCGCCCCTGCTGGGTCGGCGGGCTGCTCTGGGCCGGCGTCGACGGGTGCGCCGGGCACTCCGACGGCGACATCGTCGCCCACGCCCTCTGCGACGCCCTGCTCTCCGCCGCCGGCCTCGGCGACCTCGGCGCGGTGTTCGGCACCGGTCGTCCACAGTGGTCGGGGGCGAGCGGGGTGGCCCTGCTCGTCGAGGTGCGCCGGCTGCTCGGCGAGGCCGGCTGGACCGTCGGCAACGCCTCGGTGCAGGTGATCGGCAACGCCCCGAGGATCGGTAGCAGGCGCGCGGAGGCGCAGCGGGTGCTCTCGGACGCAGTGGGCGGGCCGGTGACGATCAGCGGCACCACGACCGACGGCCTGGGCCTCACGGGCCGCGGCGAGGGCCTGGCCGCCGTCGCGACCGCCCTCCTCCTCGCCGGCTGAGGGCGTGCCCGGTCGTCGTCAGAGGTGCTTCGCCACCATCCACAGGTGGCCGAAGGGGTCGCGCAGGCGTCCGGCGCGCTCGCCGTACTCGTGGTCCGACACCGGGAACACCACCTCCGCACCGCCGTCGATCATGCGGGTGGCCACGGCGTCGGGGTCGTCGGCGTAGAGCGCCATGATCACCGGCACGCCACCGTGGACCGGTGCGGCGTCGCCGTCGCCGGCGTCCTTCACGGCGACCTTGCCGCTGCCCAGCCGGATCATCGCGTGCTGGACGCGCCCGTCGGGCCCGGCGAAGCGTTCGAGCACCTCGCCGTCGAACGCCGTGCTGTAGAAGGCCAGCGCCTCGTCCGCACCCTCGACGACGAGGCGGGCGTAGATGTCCTGGATCTCGGTCATGGGCGCCATCGTGCCGGATGGGGTGCGGCGCGGCGTGGACGAAAGGGAGCTCACCTGGTAGGCGTCGCGCCGAGCACGGTCCGTACGCTGGCGAGGTGAGCCTGCGACTGTACGACACCGCCACGAGGAAGCAGCGTGACTTCGTTCCGCTGCGGGCCGGGGCAGCGTCGATCTACGTCTGTGGGGCCACCGTGCAGGGCCTGCCGCACATCGGGCACGTCCGCTCCGGGCTGAACTACGACGTCCTGCGCCGCTGGCTCACCCGCGCGGGCCTCGACGTCGTGCTGGTCCGCAACGTCACCGACATTGACGACAAGATCCTCGCCAAGGCCGCGGCGGCCGGCCGGCCGTGGTGGGAGTGGGCGGCCACGCACGAGCGGGCGTTCCAGGCCGCGTACGCCGCGCTGGGGTGCCTGCCGCCCTCGATCGAGCCGCGAGCCACCGGTCATGTACCGCAGATGGTCGAGCTGATGCAGCGCCTGATCGACGGCGGGCACGCCTACGTCGCGGGTGGCGACGTCTACTTCTCGGTGCGCTCGTTCCCGGCGTACGGCGCGCTCTCGGGACAGAAGATCGACGACGTCGAGCAGGGTGACGGCGACGGCGGCAAGCGCGATCCGTTGGACTTCGCGCTGTGGAAGGCCGCGAAGCCCGGGGAGCCGTCGTGGCCGACGCCGTGGGGTGGCGGACGGCCGGGCTGGCACCTGGAGTGCTCGGCGATGGCCACGGAGTACCTCGGGCCGGAGTTCGACGTCCACGGCGGTGGCCTGGACCTGGTGTTCCCGCACCACGAGAACGAGCTGGCGCAGTCGCGGGCGGTCGGTGACGGTTTCGCGCGGTTCTGGCTGCACAACGCCTGGGTGACGATGGGCGGGGAGAAGATGTCGAAGTCACTGGGCAACACGCTCGGCATCGATGTCCTGCTGCAGCGCGTCCGCGGCGTCGAGCTGCGGTACTACCTCGTCGGCCCGCACTACCGCTCGGCGATCGAGTACTCCGACGCGGCGTTGCAGGAGTCCGTCTCGGCGTACCGGCGGATCGAGTCGTTCGTGCACCGGGTGCGGGAGCGGACCGGCACACCGTCGATCGGGACGCCGGGCCCCGAGTTCGCCACGGCCATGGACGATGACCTGGGCACCCCCGGTGCCCTCGCCGCGATCCACAACGCGGTCCGCGAGGGCAACACCGCGCTCGACGTGGGTGATCATGCGGGTGCGATGGACGCGGCGGAGGCGGTCCGCGCGATGACCGCCGTCCTGGGGCTCGACCCGCTCGACCCGCGGTGGGCCGACGGTGCGGGGGACGGCGCCGCGGCCGCCCTCACGACCCTGGTCGAGGACCTGCTCGTCTCCCGGCAGGAGGCGCGGGCCCGCCGCGACTTCGCCGCCGCCGACGAGGTCCGCGACCGGCTCACCGCCGCGGGGGTGTCCGTCGAGGACTCGCCCGACGGCCCGACCTGGACACTGAAGTCTGTATAGCGAAGAACGGATGGGTAGTCGATATGGCCGGCAATTCCAGGCGCCGCGGAGCGATGCGCAAGGACGGCACGAAGAAGGGCATGGTCGTCGGATCCGGCGGCCAACGCCGCCGCGCGCTGGAGGGCCGTGGGCCCACCCCGCCGAAGGAGGCGCGGCCGGGGCATCCCGCGGCGCGCAAGGCGGCGCACGCGGCGAAGGTCGCGGGCAAGGGCACCAACGGCAGCCGGTCCACCGACCGTCGACGCGCGGGTGACGGCGAGACGCCGGAGACGGTGCTCGGCCGCAACCCCGTCGTCGAGTGTCTGCGGGCCGGGGTGCCGGCCACGGCGCTGTACGTCGCGATCGGCACCACCTCCGACGAGCGGGTGTCCGAGGCCGTGCAGCTCGCCGCCGATGCCAGGATCTCCATCCTGGAGGTGCAGCGCGCCGATCTCGACCGCATCACCGGCGGCGCCCTGCACCAGGGCCTCGCCCTGCAGGTGCCGCCCTACGTCTACGCCCACCCCGACGAGCTGCTGGAGATCGCGGCCGGGTCCGGCGAGCCGGGCCTCATCGCCGCGCTCGACGGCGTCACCGACCCTCGCAACCTCGGCGCGGTCGTGCGCTCGGTCGGGGCGTTCGGCGGGCACGGTGTCGTGATCCCCCAGCGCCGGGCGGCGGGCATGACGGCCGTCGCCTGGCGGACGTCGGCGGGCGTCGCCGCCCGGCTGCCGGTGGCGCGGGCCACGAACCTCACCCGCACCCTGCAGGAGTTCGCCCAGGCCGGTTACATGGTCGCCGGCCTGGACGCCGAGGGCAGCGTGTCGCTCGACGAGTTCGAGATGGCCACCGGGCCGCTCGTCGTCGTCGTCGGCTCGGAGGGCAAGGGACTGTCGCGGCTGGTCAAGCAGACCTGCGACGTGACGGTCTCGATCCCGATGGCGGGGCCTGTCGAGTCGCTCAACGCCTCCGTCGCCGCCGGGGTAGTGCTGGCCGAGATCGCACGTCAGCGCCGCCGGGGGCGGCACTCGGCGTGACGTGCGTGATGGTTGCGGAAACTTCCGGACACTGTTCTGAACCGTTACGGTACGTGGATGACCGGACACCGGGACGTCCGACGCGCCGCGACGCTCGCCTCGCTCGCTGCGGAGCTCGGCGTGTCCCGCACGACCGTGTCCAACGCCTACAACCGCCCCGACCAGCTCTCGGCACCGTTGCGGGCCCGGGTGCTGGAGGTCGCCCGCCGCCTGGGCTACTCCGGACCGGACCCGGTGGCCCGCTCACTGCGCACGCGGAAAGCCGGCGCTGTCGGGCTGCTGCTCACCGAGGCGCTGTCCTACGCCTTCCGTGACCCGGCGGCCACCGGCTTCCTCGAGGGCCTGGCGCTCGCGTGCGAGCAGGCGGGCCAGGGCCTGCTGCTGGTGCCGGTCAGCCCCGAGCACGCGGACGTGGCGTCGGTGCATCAGGCGGGCGTCGACGGGTTCGTCGTCTACTCCGTACGCGAGGACGACCCGCACTTCATGGCCGTCCTGGAACGCCCGGTGCCTACCGTCGTGTGCGACCAGCCGCACGGGGTGGAGGGTGTCGACCGCGTCGGTGTCGACGACCGCGCCGGCATGCTGGAACTCACCCGCCACGTCACGGGCCTCGGGCACCGGCAGATCGGGGTGCTGTCCATGCGGCTCGCCGCGGGCCGGCACGACGGCCCGGTCTCCACACAGCGCCAGGCCACGATCAGCTATCCCGTACAGCGCGATCGTCTTGCGGGCGTGCGTGACGGACTGGCCGAGGTCGGCGTCGACTGGGCGGCGGTGCCGCTCTACGAGCGGTTCGAGCACAGCGTCGAGTCGGGCCGGGCCGGGGCCGCCGCACTGCTGACGGCCCACCCGGAGATCACGGCGATCGTCTGCACGTCCGACGTCCTGGCCCTGGGTGCCCTGCGCCTCGCCCACGATCGCGGCCTCTCGGTGCCCGACAGGCTCACCGTCACCGGGTTCGACGGTGTCCCCGAGGCCGAGCGGGCCGGGCTGACCACCGTGCGGCAGCCGTTCCTGGAGAAGGGCCGGGTGGCCGGCGAGCTCTTGCTGGAGCGCGGCGACCGCAGCCGACCCCGCCGGGTCCTGCTGCCCACCGAGCTGGAGACGGGCGCGACCAGCGCCGAGCCCTGCTCCGAGCAGCGGTTCTTCTCCGGCTGGTGACGGGTCAGGCGCGGGCGGCGAGCAGTTCTTCCAGCAGGTAGGCGACGTCCTCGGGGCCGGTCACGCGGTACTGCGCGGCCGTCTCGCCGTCGCCGACCTTGATTCCCAGGTCGCCGGGCCGGAGCCGGCGGAACGCCGTCTCGTCGGTGACGTCGTCGCCGGCGAACAGCACGGCGTCGACGCCCAGCCTCTCGCGCAGCGTGTCCACGGCGAGGCCCTTGTTCACCTGCAGCACGGCGAGATCGAGGACGGCCTTGCCGGGGGTCGACTCGATGCCGGGCCGCGCCGCCGGGCCGCTGCGCACCGCCTCCAGGACACGTGCCCCCACCTCGGGTGCGGCGTTGCGGACGTGCACCGCGATGCCGGCGGGCTTGCGTTCGAGCGCGACGCCGGGCTCGCCGTCGACCAGTTCGTGCAGCTCCGTCACGAGCCGGTCGAGCCGAGCGTGCTGCTCGTCGTCGAGGACGACCGTGCCGTCGTCGAACTCGCCGCCGTGGCTTCCGACGAGCCGGATCGGCGCACCGAAGCCGGACACGGCGGCCAGGTCGGCGAGCCCGCGCCCGGACACGAGTGCGATCGAGGTGCCCGGCAGCGTCGCCAACGCGGCGAGGGCGGCGGCGGAGCGGGGCAGCGCCCGCGCGGCGGACGGGACGTCGACGATCGGGGCGAGCACCCCGTCGAAGTCGAGCGCGATGAGCAGCGACGGGACGGCCGCGATCGTCGCGAGGGCGGTGTTCACGACGGCAGCCCGAGCGCGTCGAGGAACGACCGTGCCCAGAGGTCGACGTCGTGGCTGAGCACCTGCCGGCGCAGTGCGCGCATGCGCTTGCGTCCCTCGTCGGCGCTCATGGTCAACGCACGGTGCAGCGCGTCCTTGACGCCGTCGGTGTCGTAGGGGTTGACGAGAATCGCGTCCTTCAGCTCGATCGCGGCGCCGGTGAACTCCGAGAGCACGAGCACACCGCCGTTGTCCGACCGGCAGGCCACGTACTCCTTGGCGACGAGGTTCATGCCGTCGCGCAGGGGGGTCACGAGCATGACGTCGGCGGCGACGAAGAACGCGGCCAGCTCGTGGCGGGGCAGCGACTGGTGCAGGTAGTGCACGGCGGGATGTCCGACGCGGGCGTACTCGCCGTTGATCCGCCCGACGGACTGCTCGATGTCGCCGCGCATCTTCGCGTAGTGCTCCACCCGCTCCCGGCTGGGCGTCGCGAGCTGGATCATGACGGCCTGCTCGGCGTCGACGGTGCCTTCTCCGAGCAGCTCCTCGAACGCGCGGAGTCGGACATCGATGCCCTTGGTGTAGTCGAGGCGGTCGACGCCGAGGATGATGCGTTCGGGGTCGCCGAGGTCGGCGCGGATCTGCGTGGCGCGTTCCTGCACCTCGCCGCTGCGCGACAGCTCGTCGAGCGCGGCGGAGTCGATGGAGATCGGGAACGCCCCGAGCTTGACGGTCCGGCCGGCGTAGTGGATCTCGTTGCGCGCGCCGGGGGTGGCGTCGGCGAAACGGGTGGCGAGCCAGCGGAAGTTGCGGACGCCCCCCGGGGTGTGGAAGCCGACGAGGTCGGCACCCAGCAGCCCCTCGACGATCCGCTTGCGCCACGGCAGCTGCTGGAACAGCTCGGTGGGCGGAAACGGGATGTGCAGGAAGAACCCGATGCGCAGGTCGGGGCGCAGCGCGCGCAGGGCGGCCGGCATGAGCTGCAGCTGGTAGTCCTGGATCCAGACGGTGGCACCCGGGGCGGCGATCTCCGCCGTGGCCTCGGCGAAGCGCTGGTTGACCTTGACATAGGCCTGCCACCAGTGTCGATGGTAGGTCGGCGGGGCGACGACGTCGTGGTAGAGCGGCCAGAGCGTGCTGTTGGAGAAGCCCTCGTAGAACTCCTCGACCTCCAGCGCGGAGAGCCGGACCGGGTGCAGCGCCAGCCCGTTCTCGACGAGCGGTTCGACGTCGACGTCGGGCACGCCGGGCCAGCCGACCCACGCGCCCTCGCGGCTGCGCAGCATCGGTTCCAGCGCGGTGACGAGCCCACCGGGGCTGGCCTTCCAGCGTTGGGTGCCGTCGCGGAGCTTCTCCAGGTCCACCGGCAAGCGGTTGGCGACCACCACGAATTCGGCGTCGGCAGGCATGTTCCTCCTCGTGACGGACGGTGGGGAGCCTATAGGGGCCCGGGGTCGGGTGTGGGTCCTGCGCGCGACCGTCGGGGTCGGGCGACGAAGTCGCCCAGCGCCACACCCGCGGCGAGCGCGAGTCCGATGCCGAGCGCCACCGTCACGGTGACGAGCCCGCCGGCGACGCCCTCGACGGCCAGTTGGTAGAAGCCGCGGTAGGCGGTGAGGCCGGGCAGCAGCGGCGTGATCCCGGCCAGGGTGATGACGAGCGGCTGCACGCCCCCGCCCCGCCG
>JAYSXW010000217.1:0-13896 GCA_043716935.1 Pseudonocardia sp. | reverse complement strand
TCGCGTTGGTGGCAGACCCCGAGGGCAACGAGTTCTGCTTCGTCTGATCGATGTCGGCATGGGTCTGAGCGGCGTGAGATCACTCGTCCATCCGTTCGACGTCCTGTTCAGGATCGTCGAACGCTCGCAGCACCCGTGAAGGATCTTCCGTGCGCCGCGTGTAGAGATCGAGCGTCGTCGACGAGCGTTCGTGACCGAGGACCCGCCGAACCATGTTCACCGGCACGCCGGCGTCGACGAGCCACGTCGCGTGCGAGTGGCGGAGGTCGTGGAAGCGGAGCCCGCCGCCCTGGTTCCGCGCGACGTGCAACACGGCTGCCGGCTCTCGCTTGAACATCGCCGAACAATGCACGCCCACAAGCAATAGGCAAGACCTGTCCTGCGACATAAAATACCATCGGTGCTGCTTAGATACGGTAACAGGAGGCTGTGGCTTGTGTCGCCCATCGGGCAGTGATGTAGGTTCAATCCTTGTATCGCCCGCTATCCACGACAGGCCCCTGAGCGGCAGGTCGGGGGCCTTCGTCGTGTCCGGGGCAGGCCCACTCATCGCTGATCGAGTCCATCAGGACTGATATCTCGTGTCCGTTGGCCGCGTCCCGTGCCGGAACCGGACAGCACGATTCGTTTACGACGCGTCCCGGCCGATCCACCACTTTCGCGACAACGCCGAGCTACGCTCGGGACATGCGTCCGGTGGTGGTGACCGACTGCCGCGAGCCGCTGGCGGTGCTCCACCGGCGGCTGGTCCGGCGGCGCATCGCCCTGATGATGGTGTGGATCGCGGGCTGGGCGACCACCGGTTTCGTCGCCGACACGGCCTGGATCGCGCTGTTGATCCTGGCCGTCACCGGGCCGGTGCTGTGGGTCGTCGTGTGGACCTGGTGCCGCGAGCCGGCCGGCCGGCCGGCCGGCGTGCGGCCGTGATCGGGACGGCGATCACGGATGCGGCAGGACCTGACGCAGGAGCTGATCGGTGACCGACGTGCCGAACCTCTCCTCGTACGCCCGCCATTCGCGCGGGTAGCCGAGCGACGCCTCGACGAACCGCACGCCGTCCTCCCATGTCACGCGCGGGACGTGCAGGTGGCCGTAGACGACTGTGGTGGCGCGGTAACGGACGTGCCAGCCGGCCGTTCGCGACGTGCCGCACCAGAGCGCGAACTCCGGGTGACGCAGCACGCGCGTGGGCAGGCGGGTCAGCGGCCAGTGGTTGACCAGCACCGTCGGCAGGAGCGGGTCGAGCGCGTCGAGGCGACGCTCCGATTCGGCGACGCGCGCGGCGCACCAGGCCGCCCTGTCGGGGTAAGGGTCGGAGAACAGCAGATGCTCATCGGTGCAGACGACGCCCGCAGCGTAGGCCGCTGCCAGGCCGTCGACGCTGGTCGTGGTGCCCTCGGGCAGGAACGAGTAGTCGTAGAGCACGAAAAGTGGCGCGACGACGACGGGACCGCCGGCGCCCTCCCAGACCGGGAACGGGTCCTCGGGCGTGAGCACCCCGAGCCCGCGGCAGGTCTCGACGAGCCGCCGGTAGCGCTCGTCACCGCGCAGCGACACGGGATCATGCGTACGCGTCCACAGCTCGTGGTTGCCCGGCACCCACAGCACGCGCTCGAACCGCCGGGCCAACAGCCGCAGCGCCCACGCCACGTCGTCCACCTGCTCGGCGACGTCGCCCGCGACGATCAGCCAGTCGCCGTCGGAGGTCGGCTGCAGCCCTTCGACGATCAGGTGGTTCTCGGGATGGCGGACGTGCAGGTCGCTGACGGCGAGCAGCCGCGGTGGCGTCACAGCACAAGTCGTACCAGGACAGGGTGGCCCAACCATGGTTACCGGCGGTAAGTTGGGTCGGGTCACCGACGGCAGAATCTGTGGAGGCGACATGGCGGGCACCACGGGAGTACGGCAGGCGATCCGGTGGGGCATTCGACACGGGTTCGTCCGCCGGGTGGTCGGCCGGAGGGTGAAGGGCGGCGACGAGGTCGCCCGGCTGATGATCGACCCCGCCGTCATCGCCGACCCCTATCCGCACTACGACGACCTGCGGGCCCGCGGTCGTCTGGTGAGCAACGGGATCGTGCTCAACACCGCCCACCACGACGTCGCGACGGCCGTGCTGCGCAGCACCGACATCGGGGTGGTCGGCGGGCCCAGCGGGCGCGCACCGCTGGCGCTTCGCTACGCCGTGCGGATTGCCGGGCCGGGCCCGCTCGGTCCGGCCGAACCGCCGTCGATGCTGTCGGTGGATGCTCCCGACCACACCCGCTACCGCAAGCTGGTGACGAGGGCGTTCAGCGCCCGTGCCGTCGCCGCACTGCGCAGCCGCACCGAGCAGATCGCGGCGGAGCTCCTCGACGGGATGCGCGGGCCCCGAGCCGACCTCATCGACGACTACGCCGCCCTGCTACCGGCCACGGTGATCGCCGAAATGCTCGGCGCACCCGTCGAGATGCGCGGACAGTTCCTGACGTGGGGCGCGGGTGCGGCGCTCTCCCTGGACGCCGGGCTGCCCTACCGGGATTTCCTCCGCTCCGAACGGGACATCTCCGCATTGCAGAGCTGGATGCGGGGACACTTCGAGCACGTCCGTCGCAACCCGGGCGAGAACATCCTCTCGGCGCTCGTGCACGCGCACTCGGCGGAGGGCAGGCTGTCCGAGGACGAGCTGACCAGTATCGCGATGCTGCTGCTCGCGGCCGGGTTCGAGACCACCGTCAACCTGATCGGCAACGGTGCCACGCTGCTTACGGCGAATCCCGAGCAACTCGCCGTGCTGCAGGCTTCGCCCGAGCGGTGGCCGAACGCCGTCGACGAGGTGCTGCGGCTCGACTCCCCCGTGCAACGCACCGGCCGCATCGCCCACCGGACCACCCAGGTGGCGGGCGAGACCGTCCGAGAGGGGCAGGTCGTCGTGATCATGCTCGGCGGAGCGAACCGCGACCCGGCCGTCTTCCCCGATCCAGCCCGGTTCGACGTCACCCGCGCCAACGCCGGCGAGCACGTCGCGTTCTCCAGCGGCATCCACTACTGCCTGGGCGCCGGGCTCGCCCGGATGGAGGGCGAGGTCGGGCTGCGCGCACTGTTCGACCGCTTCCCCGACCTGACCCCCGCCGGACCGCCGCACCGGCGCCCGACGCGGGTGCTGCGCGGGTACGACGCAATGCCTGTGCGGCTGGCCGCTACCGTCGACGCATGACCACGGCCTCGACCCTCGGTGACGCCCAGTTCGTGCTGCTCACCACGTTCCGCCGGGACGGGACAGGCGTGCCCACTCCCGTCTGGGTCGCGCCCGTCGAGGACGGTTTGGGGGTCTGGACCCCCGGCGGCTCCGGGAAGGTCAAGCGCATCCGGCGCGACGGCGCCGTCACCCTGGCGGCGTGCGACCGGCGCGGCCGGCCCATCGGGGAGGCCGTGCCCGGCCGCGCACGCATCCTCGACGCGGCCGGTACCGCCCGCGTGCGGGCCGCCGTCCGCCGCAAGTACGGGCTGCTCGGCAAGGTCCTGACCACGATCTCGGCGCTGCGCCGGCAACAGCCAGGGCCCGTCGGGATCGCGATCACGCTGGAGGCGTGAGCATCAAGCACCGCCGAGCCAGCCCGGAGTGTCGAGTCGGAACAGCTCCGCCGGTGTGACGATCTGGAGCGCGCTCTCGACCTCGCGGAGGCGGTCGGGACCGAGCGTGGCGGCCCAGCCGGCGCGGAGATCGTCGAAGATCATGGCTGATTGGTGCAGGCAGTCAGCACCACGGTCGGTGAGACGGACGAGCCGCCGGCGCGCGTCATGGGCATCAGCGGTGCGTTCCAGGTAGCCGTGCCCTTCCAGGAACTCGACGTGCTTTGCCGCGGCTTGCTTGCTCATCCCGAGCCGCCTGCCGAGGTCGACGGCAGTGTCGCCGCCTGCGCCGATGGCCTGCAGCACGAATCCGTGCACAGGACGGACGTCCGGGTGGCCGCCGAGCGCGAGCCGCTCGTGCAGCCCGTCGATGAGCACCCGGAACCCCATGAGAAGCCGCAGGGCCAGCTCGAAACCGGGCGGATCAGTTGACACGATCGACAACCTGGTTCACTATATCGACAATCATATTGTCCATCGTAAGAGGTAAGTTGCATGACCGTCATCCGCCGTGCCGACCAGCGCCGCACGTCCACCCCGAACGCCGTCATGACGACCCACGCGTCGCCCACGCAGGGCGCCGCCGGGCTCGCGGTGTGGCACGTCGACATGGTCGCGGGGGCGGCCGGGCCGCGGCACACATTCGACGTCGAGCAGGTGTGGACCGTCCTCGACGGAGCCGCGGTCGTCGAGCTGGACGGGCATTCACTGCCGGTCACGCCCGGGGACACCATCGTGCTGCCCGCCGGCGTGTCGCGCCGTGTGCTGTCCGACCCGGCGGACGGAGCCACGTTCGTGGTCGCGGCCCCGGGCGGTGCCCGGGTATCGACGGACGACGGCCGCGAGCCGTTCGTGCCCGAGTGGATCCTCTGACCCGCCGCCGGGTCGACGAACGATCACGACCATGACTGACTCGAGACCGACACCCGTCACCGTCGATGGAGAACCCCATGAACGACATCAGGCAGTTGAGGGTCAGCGACACGGTCCCGGCCGCCCCCGAAAGGTCTTCACCCTGCTCGCCGACCCGGCGCGGCACACCGAACTCGACCGACAGGATCGGAAAACTCCAGCGCACCGGGCAGGAAGTCCGTTCCCAGGTTCAACCCGGCACTGGCCCGCAGCAGGTCCTGCACCTCCTGGTCGGGCTCCGACGCCCCGAGCGTCGGGTCGAGCCCGACCGTCACCAGCTCGGGAACCGGTAGCCCGAGGCGGCGGGCCAGCTCCCCGGAGACGATCTCCGCCACCAGTACCTTGCGGCCCTGCCCCGCTCCGCTCCGTGGAACTTCACCATGTAGGTGCCGAGGTCGTCGGCCTCCATCAGGCCCGGGAGCGACCGCCCTCGCGCAGTGGGGTGACGTAACGGATCGCTGTGACATGACGCAGCTCTGGCACACGGTCCATCGTGCCGCACCCCGACCCGCGCGCACCGACACCCCGACTCGCACACCCTCACACCCCGACTCGCGTCGGTCAGCAGACGGTCACCGACGATGGCGCGACGATCCCGGGCGGGATGCTGAGGTGCTCGACCCCCCGTGGTGCGACCGATGCCGTTGACCAGCATCTTCTGGTACCCGTGGGCGAAGATCACCACGGCGAGCAGGATGGCCCAGGACCCACCGCAACCGACCCGTCGAATGGCCCGGGCCGCACCTGGCTTGCCGAGACCCGGCCCGATCCGACTACCGTTCGTCGCAACTCACGGCCTCAGGAGGACTCGCGCGATGGACAAGCCGTTCACCCTGGCGATCGACGTAGGCGGCTCCGGCCTGAAGGCCGGCGTGCTCTCCCCCGAGGGCGACCTGTTGTCGGACCGCGAGCGTCGCGAGACGCCGTATCCGTGCACTCCCCCGGTGCTGCTCGACGAGCTGGCCATGCTGGCCGCCACGCAGCCGGCCCACGACCGGGTGTCGGTCGGCTTCCCCGGCGCCATCCGACGAGGTCGGGTCCGGGAGGTGCCGGCGTTCTCCCGGCGCGGGCCCGGGCAGGACCCCGACCCCGAGCTGCTCGCCCTCTGGTCGGGCTTCGAGCTGGAGACGGCGCTCGCCGACCGCTTCGGCAAACCCGTGCGGGTGGCCAACGACGCCGACGTCCAGGGTTGCGCGGTGATCTCCGGGCGCGGCATGGAGCTGGTGATCACGCTCGGCACCGGCGTCGGCTGTGCGGTGTTCTTCGACGGCACGCTGCTCCCCCACATGGAGCTCTCGCACGGCCGGTTCGGCGAGGGCCTCTCGATCGAGGTGGCGTGCGGGGACAACCAGCGCCACGAGATCGGCAAGGAGGCCTGGCGGGCCCGCGTCCTCGACGCCCTTCAGGCGATGGAGTCGATGGTGCTGCCCGATCACGTCTACCTCGGGGGCGGCAACGCCAAGCGGCTCGACGTCGACTCGATCGGGCCCAACCGGACGATCGTGCCCAACGTGTCGGGCCTGCTCGGCGGTATCGCGCTCTGGGAGCGCACCACCGGGGCGGAGAGTGCCGTCGGTACAGCCCCGGCTCCCACGCGCGGCTGATCGGTGCTTCGATGTCGGGCGTGACGACCACGCCCGACATCACCGCCACCCCCGAGTGGACCGCGCTGGCCCAGCACCACGCCGCCGTCGCCGCCCTGCACCTGCGGGAGCTGTTCGACACCGACCCCGACCGAGCGGCTGCGCTCACCGCAACCGGCGCCGACCTCGTGCTCGACTACTCCAAGCACCGCATCACCCGCGACACCCTCCCGCTGCTCACGGCGCTCGCCCGGGCCGCCGAGCTGCCGCAGCGCACGGAGGCGATGTTCGCCGGCGAGCACATCAACACCAGCGAGGACCGCGCGGTACTGCACACAGCGCTGCGCGCACCGCGAGCGACGGCGCTGGGCGTTGATGGTCAGGACGTCGTCACAGACGTCCACGAGGTGCTGTTCCGGATGGGCGAGTTCAGCGAAGCCGTCCGCTCCGGGGCCTGGACCGGGCACACGGGCGAGCGGATCCGAGCGGTCGTCAACATCGGCATCGGTGGCTCGGACCTGGGCCCGGTGATGGCGTACGAGGCCCTGCGCGCCTACGCCCAGCGGGACCTCACGATGCGGTTCGTCTCCAACATCGACCCGACCGACATCGTCGAGGCGACCCGTGACCTCGACCCGGCCAGCACACTGTTCATCGTCTCGTCGAAGACGTTCACCACGCTCGAGACGCTGACCAACGCCCGCGCGGCCCGCGAGTGGCTGGGCGCCGGGCTGGGTGACGGCGTGGACATCGCCAAGCACTTCGTCGCCGTCTCGACCAACGCGAAGGACGTCAAGGCCTTCGGCATCGACGAGGCCAACATGTTCGGCTTCTGGGACTGGGTGGGCGGGCGCTACTCGCTCGACTCCGCGATCGGGCTCTCGCTGATGGTCGCGATCGGCCGCGAGCAGTTCGGGGAGTTCCTCGGCGGGATGTACGCCATGGACTCCCACTTCCGCAAGGCGCCGCTGGAGGAGAACCTGCCGGTGATCGCCGGGCTGCTCGGCGTCTGGTACGTCAACTTCTTCGGATCCGAGACCCATGCCGTGCTCCCCTACAGCCAGTACCTGCACCGGCTGCCCGCCTACCTGCAGCAGCTGACGATGGAGAGCAACGGCAAGTCGGTGCACGCCGACGGCACGCCCGTCACCACCGCCACCGGCGAGATCTTCTGGGGCGAGCCGGGCACCAACGGCCAGCACGCGTTCTACCAGCTCCTCCACCAGGGCACCCGGCTGATCCCGGCCGACTTCATCGGGTTCGCCCAGCCCAACCTCGTCGTGCCCGTCGACGCCGAGACCGACATGCACGACCTGTTCATGGCCAACCTCTTCGCCCAGACCACGGCGCTCGCGTTCGGCAAGACCGCGCAGGAGATCGCCGCCGAGGGCGCTGCGGCCGACGTCGTGCCGCACAAGGTGATGCCGGGCAACCGGCCGACGTCGACGATCCTGGCGCCGAAGCTCACCCCGGCTGTGCTAGGACAGATCATCGCGTTCTACGAGCACCAGACGTTCGTCGAGGGCACGATCTGGGGCATCGACTCCTTCGACCAGTGGGGCGTCGAGCTGGGCAAGGTGATGGCCAAACAGCTCGGACCGCTGCTCACCGACGCCTCCCCCGACATGGCCGGCCTCGACTCCTCGACCGCCGCGCTCGTGGGCCGGTACCGGGAGTGGCGCGGGCGCTGACCGCATGTGCTCGCCCGACGCGGTCATCCCATCAGCAGCTCCGCCATGGCGGCAGCCCGGTGGGCGGCGGCGGGGCCGGGGTCGCGCAGTGCGGTGACAATCGCGCCGTCGACGAGGATCAGCAGCTGCTCACCCCGCTCGGCGTCACCAGCGAGATCGCCGAGGTACGCGGCCAGCTCGGCCTTATGGGCGGCGGCGACGCGGTGCGCGGCGCTCGTGGCGTCGGCCTCCTCGACCATGGTGTTGATCGCTGCGCAGCCGCGGAAGTCGGTGGCGGCGAACTGCCCGGCGAGGACGTCGAACACGGCCGCGACGCCACCACCCCGGGCCTGCACGCCAGCGGCCAGGTCGGCGCGCCACCGCGCGAGCCGCTCCCCCAGCACCGTGACGACCAGATCGTCCTTGCCAGGGAAGTGCCGGTAGAACGACGCCCGCCCGACGCCGGACTCCGCGAGCAGCCGCTCCACGCCCACCGCGCGCACTCCCTCGGCGTAGAACAGGCGCTCGGCGGTGCTGATCAGGCGGTCACGGGCGGCGGTGGGCACGACGTCGAGGGTAGCGGGGGTTGACGTCGAACGGAACTGATCGGTACCTTCATGACAACTGAACCGACCGGTACCGTTTCGAGGAGGAGCCGTGTCCCGGTACGCGGAGCTCGCGTTCACCGACACGGTCCGGGAGGTGCAGGCCGAGAACGGCAGTGCGGCGGCGGCGGCCCGCATGCCCGACGGCACAGCACCCGACGGCACAGCACCCGACGCCCTGGGCCCCGACGAGGCCGCGTTCCTCACCGCCCGCGACGGCGTCTACCTGGCCACGGTCGGCGCGAGCGGCTGGCCCTACGTGCAGTACCGGGGCGGGGCGCCCGGATTCCTGCACGTCCTCGACCCGCACACGCTGGGTTTTGCCGACGTCCGCGGCAACCGGCAGTACATCAGCACCGGCAACCTCCCAGGCGACGGTCGCATCGCCGTGTTCGCCATGGACTACGCCAACCGGACCCGGCTCAAGCTCCTGGGCCGCGCCGAGATCGTCGCCCTCGACGCGAACCCGGCCCTGACCGCACGACTCACCGACACCGACGGACGGCCCGAGCGGCTGATACTGATCCACGTCGAGGACGTGGCGCAGAACTGCCCGCAGCACATCACGCCGCGCCGGTCGGAGGCCGAACTCGCCGACGCCCTACAGCCCCTGCACTCCCGCCTCGCGGAGCTGGAAGCGGAGAACGCCCGGCTGCGCGCCCGCTGAGAGGCGATCAGCGCTGTTCGGTGCTGCACCACCACGTCGAGCGGCCGCCGACGGTGCCGTGCACCATCGGGGCGCCGCAGCGGGGGCAGGCGGCGTCGGCGTGTCGGAACGGGATGATCTCGCCGGTGTGCACGCCGCCGTTCGCGATGGCCGCCTTCAACGCGCTCGTCAGGGCGTCGTAGAGGCGGTCGAGTGCCTCCTCCCCCAGCTCGTCGGCCGGTGCGGACGGCGAGAGCGGCGCCTGCCAGAGCGTCTCGTCGGCGAGAAGGTTGCCGACGCCGGCGAGCACCGACTGGTCGAGCAACCGGGCCTTGACCGCCGAGCGGCCACGCCCCACGCGGGTCCGGAAGTCGTCGCGGCTGATCATCTCGGCGTCCGGGCCCAGCGCGCCGAGACCGGGGTCGAGACGGACGCGACCGAGGCGGCGCTGGTCGAACAGGCGCAGCTGCCCGCCGTCGGCGAACACGACGGTGAAGCGGTCCCACTCGGGCTTGCGGGGGGCGTGGCCGGGCCGGGCCGGGCCGCCGCCGGTCCGTTCGCTCGACGAGTCTGTGACGATGATCCGCCCGCCCATCCCCAGGTGGACACCGAGGTTCGGGCCCGGCGCCCCCGACCGGTCGACCGTCTCACACCACATCGTCTTGCCCTGCCGGTGCGCGGCGGTGAGCCGGCCGCCGACCAGCGCCGCCGCGATCTCGCCGGGCGGGTGGGGGCGGCAGACCCACTGGTCATTGTCGTCGACGGCGCGTATCTCACGGTCCAGAGCCCCTTCCAGGACCGTTCGGGCGCTTTCGACCTCGGGAAGTTCCGGCACGCCACCCAGTCTCGCGGCCGCCTGGGACACGCGCGCGCCGGTAGGTGTCGGGCCGCTCGTGACGAGACCACGAGCTGCGGGTGCTGCGCGAGTCGAGGGCGCCCGGAGTGCAGCGGAGCCGCCCCGCTGACGTTGAGCGTCAGCGGAGCCACCCCGCTGGATGGCGAAGCGGTCGACAACGTGACCAATTGCCGCGTTCGGCCACGGCTGGCAGGCTGTCGTGGTCATCATCGGAGCGTGAGACGAGGAAACTGGGCACAGGATCCGACGGCGCTGCGAGCAGCCAGCACTCGGGGAGTCGTCGCCGCGCGGCATCTGGTTGAGCTAGGCGTCCCCGAGCGCACCGTCTACGCGCGCTGCCGGGACGGCGGTCCGTGGCAGCTACTCCTTCCTGGCATCGTGCTGATGTCGACGGGAGCCGCGACACGCGAGCAACGTCTGACGGCGGCCTTGCTGCACGGTGGTCCGACGGCGATGGTCACCGGGCTGGAAGCCTGCCGCCGGCACGGAATCCGCCGCGGTCCGGGCCCTGGCGACGGGGTACACCTGCTCGTCACACACTCGCGTCAGGCGGGCAGCACCAGGTTCGTGACGGTCGAACGCACGAAACGTCTTCCCGCCCCCGTCATCGTGCACGGATTCCCGATGACTGACGTCACGCGCGCGACCACCGACGCGAGTCGACGACTCACCGCGCGCGGAGACATTGCCGAGCTCCTGAGCGACGCCGTCCAGCGGGGCCTGTGCACCGTGTCGGAGCTGGGCGCCGAGCTGGAGATGGGCTCCCGGAAGGGCACGGCGACGCCTAGGGCGGTGTTGGCCGCGGTCGGCAGCGGAGTTCGGTCCGCCGCAGAGCTGGACGCCAAGCGGTTGTGGCCGCGAACCGGACTCCCTGAGCCGTGGTGGAACGCCTCGGTCTTCGACGAAGGCGGAAAGCTGCTGGGCGTCGCCGACTGTTGGGTGGACGACGTCGCGCTCGTGTGGGAGATCGAGTCGTCGGAATGGCACATGAGCCCTGCCGACCACGATCGGTCGGTCGCACGGGCCGCTCGCTTTGCTTCGCGAGGTGCGTTGCTGGTGCCGACGAAGCCGCGGTCGCTGCGGCTGGACCCGGCCGGCGTCGTGCAGACCCTCCGGGATGCCTACGGACACGCGGCAACTCGACCACGGCCATCGCTCCACGCGATCCCGCAGTCAGCGGGGTGACTCCGCTGACGTTCAGCGTCAGTGGAGCCACCCCGCTGACATCGGGCAGGCGAGCACGAGCCCACAATTGCGTCATGACCGATCCGATGTGGGCCACAGTCGACGACTACTGGACGGGCCTGCTGCACGCCCCCGACCCGGTGCTGGACGCCGCTCTGGAGGCCAACGTGCTCGGGGGCCTGCCGGCCATCGACGTCTCCCCGCCGCAGGGGAAGATGCTGCACCTGCTGGCGCGCTCGATCGGGGCACGACGGATCCTGGAGGTCGGCACGCTGGGCGGCTACTCCACCATCTGGCTCGCTCGCGCGCTGCCCGCCGACGGCGAGCTGATCACCTGCGAGATCGACTCGCACCACGCCGACGTGGCCCGCTCCAATCTGGCCCGGGCCGGGCTCGACACGATCGTGGACGTCCGTGTCGGACCGGCCAGCGCCACCCTCGCCACCCTTGACGGACCGTTCGACCTGGCGTTCGTCGACGCCGACAAGGCCTCGGGGCCCGCCTACGTCCGGGCGGCCCTGCGCATCGTCCGCCCCGGCGGGGTGATCATCGTCGACAACGTCGTGCGTGGCGGTCAGGTGCTCGACGAGGGGTCCATCGACCCGAACGTGGTGGGCACCCGCCACCTCGCCGAGGCGCTGGCCGCCGAGCCGCGGCTGGACGCCACCGTGGTGCAGACCGTCGGCGGCAAGGGCTACGACGGGTTCGTGCTGGCCGTCGTCCGGTGAGGCTCGAAAACCTCGGCGAGGGTTCGAGCCGTCAGTGCTGCCCGGACCGTTCGTCCGGTACCGCACCCGTGGGGTCGCCGTCGTGCACCACCGGCACCTCCAGGACCCGGCTGAGCACGGCCGCGAGCGCCGCGCCGGCGAGCGGGGCCACGACGAACAGCCACAGCTGCGGCAGCGACGACGGCTCGAACAGGGCCGGGCCGATCGACCGCGCCGGGTTGACCGAGGTGCCTGTCAACGGGATCCCGACCAGGTGGATGACGGTCAGCACCAACCCGATCGCGAGCCCCGCGAAGCCGGGAGCCGCGTCCTGCCGGGTCACGAGCAGCACCACCAGCACCAGCAGGGCCGTCAGCAGCATCTCGACGAGGAACGCCCCGAACCCGTTGACGGTCTTGCCCCACGCATTCGTACCGAGCGCCTCGGTCTGGTCACGTACCCCGCCCGCCGCGACGAGCAGCCGCAGCAGCCCACCCGCGACGATCGCTCCCACCAGCTGCGCCCCGGCGTACGCCCCCGCCTCCCGCAGCGTGATGCCGCGGGTCAGCAGTACCCCGAGGGTGACGGCCGGGTTGACGTGGCAGCCGGAGACCGGGCCGATCGAGTAGGCGAGGGCAAGGAGCACCAGCCCGAAGGCGAGCGCGACCCCGACCGGGCCGATGTCGTCTAATCCGAACACCGCCGATCCGACCGCGAAAAACACCAGCACGAACGTCCCGACCAGCTCCGCCACGATCCTGCGCGTCATCGATCCCCCCGTATCCTCGTATGGCCCGCAAGCGGACGATAAGCCATTCCGCCGATCATCAACACCCTGATCGGTGAACGGCACCCCCGTTCCGGTACCCACTGGCCAGAACGGATCATCGCGCCACACCGGTGGGCCGCACCGGGCGCGACTCCACTCACCGCGGCTTCCAGGAGCTGCATTCAGGTGGCCGACGACCTGGCCGACCCGAACGCGATCCAAGTCGGGCAGGCACTGACGATCCCGCCACCGGTGGCCGGCTGACCACCCGGAATGCTCAGTGGTCGGCCGGCCGGATGTGGTACTCGAACACCAGCCCACCGACCGCCATGATCAGCAGCACCCCGGCGATGACGAGCGCCCACACGTAGAAGAACGCGAGCGACAGGCCCACCAGCGCGGCCGCACCGGCGACGGTGATGGGCCAGTAGCTGCCCGGGGAGAAGAAGCCGACATCACCGGAACCGTCGGACACCTCGGCGTCGGCGTTGTCCTCCGGCCGCATCTCCAGGCGTCGGGAGACGAAGCGGAAGTACGTGCCGATGATCAACGCCAAGCCGCCCGTGAGGAACAGGGCGGCCGTGCCGACCGGCTCCCGGGCGAGCAGGGTGTAGACGATCGCGACGAGGAAGAAGAACGCCGTGACGATCTCGAAGATGCGGGATTCGACCTTCATCGGGCTCTCTCCTGCTCAGCGGCCGGCCGCGACCGGCTCGGTAGCCGAGCGCTGCGTCCGCTTGGTGGCGAACGGGTGGGTGGTGTATGCGGTCGGCGTGCAGAGCTGCCCGCAGTTCAGCGCTCCGAGGGCCTCACCGGAGGTGTAGGGCGCGCCGGTGGCGGCATTCGTCTGCGCCCGGAGCTGCAGCCAGCGGTCGTAGAGGTCCGGCGAGATCGCACGGACCTCGAAGTTCATCTGCGAGTGGTAGCTGCCACAGAGCTCCGCGCAGCGGCCCACGAAGGCGCCTTCCTTCTGGATGCCGTCGATCTGCCAGACGTTGTCCTGGTCGTTCATCTCGGGCATCGGGAACACGTCGCGCTTGAACAGGAACTCCGGCACGAAGAAGCTGTGGATGACGTCGTTGGAGCGCTGCGTGAACTGGATGTTCTTGTTCGTCGGCAGCACGAGCAGGGGGATCACGTCGCTGGTGCCCAGCGTGCTGATCGGCTTCCCGTCGACGCCCGGAGTATCCGGGTAGGTGAACTGCCAGTTCCACTGGAAGGCGAGGGTATTGATCTTGACGTCCGGGTCGGGCTTGTCGGTGTCGACGTAGTTCTGCACGTTGACGGTGAACCCGAACAGCACAGCGACGATGATCGTCGGGATGACGGTGAACACGATCTCGATCGGCAG